>CAKKRA010000231.1 GCA_919902475.1 Nitrospiria bacterium | reverse complement strand
AGCTAAATGCAATGGCAGCCTAACTTAACTCTGTGTCCGTGAAAACGGGGGAAGATCACTGCACAGTGCACAGATGTTCGTGTGAATGGGGTTACTGAAAGGCTTTTTAATAACCCTAATTGCTTCCCATCTAAAAGGTAATTTGCAAAACTATGACAAAATTAGCTTCTAAAGCTGAAACTGAAAAACTGCATACTTTTTCCTTGACAAAACAACCAAAGGTTGTATAATTAGGTTAACAATTTGAACTCTATTTATACTGCTATTAAATTTTTGTGGGGCTGTGCATGAGTGATTACACTGATCTTGAAAAAAGCAGGACTTATAATTTTTTGTTAAATCTTCCTGATATAATTAAAAATCTTTCTGATACCAACCTTCAGATGGTTGTCTACTTTGCAATTATGGAGCTTATGGAAAGAGGATATGAGGTCAAATGGGAGATCAATAAGAGGGGGGTCTCTCCGCACAAATGATTGTATAATATTCTGTGCGGGGAGAAAAGCGGGTAGGGGTTCAAGTTTTTGAACCCCTACCTTTGTGATATGAATTTTGTGGCGCTTTTTATCAGGCCAAAAAACTTTTCTCTCGCCTTTTTGCCCTTCACCTTTCTAAATATTTTTATTAATTCAAGCTCCTCTTTAGATAACTCGCCAATGGTATGATATAGCACCTCTTTTTCTTTAACCTTTAGCGATTTCTCTTCAAAAAAATAATTAATTGGTATATTAAGTCCTTCTGCAATTAAATTCAGCCTATCAGTGCTTATTCTATCAGTCCCATTCTCATATTTTTGTATCTGTTGATAAGTAACGCCGGCAATTTCTCCAAGTCGTTCTTGCGAAAGCCCAAACTGCTTCCTCAATGCTCTTATCTTTTCGCCGATGGCAGCAGAGTAAGTTGTTGACTTGTATTTTACCATTAAATCTCCAAAATATCAGCAAGTTAAATTATTCCTGTTCAGGAATTCCTTATAAGAAAACTCGCAAACTATACAACTTAAAATTGTTTTTGTCTACAGATTGGTGGTTGCGTAAAGCATCACAATAAAACGCAATTTTAGATTGTATAAACTATTTTAGCTAATATTTAAAGCTGTAGCATACTGATGTTGTTGGTTAGACACCATGAGGAATCTCATGGAAAAGAAGGCCTGCAAGCATGACCGAGCGGCTTGCTGTGGATGGAGATTAACATAAACTTTATATAACATGCCCTGCAGGGCTTGACACAAATGTAGGTTTAATGTAGTATCTCCTATTAAACAAAAAGAAATCGGAGGCGTTAGTTGGATTATAAGGATACACTAAATTTACCAAAAACAGATTTTCCCATGAAGGCGAATCTTAGCCAGAAGGAGC
>CAKKRA010000230.1 GCA_919902475.1 Nitrospiria bacterium | reverse complement strand
CGATCGCCGCAAAAAATCCTCGGGTGTTACGGGGCGTCGCGTAAGGCCATCCCCCACAGCGCGCATATCGGCGGCTTCGCCGATGGGATCGAGTCGAGGGCCGCGGGTCAGGGATGACCCGATTTCGGCTTCGTCGCCGGCATGATCTTGATTCCGGTTTTTAAACACCGCCATGTGCGCTTGTTCGCGCCGAGGCATTGAGCTTTAATGTCCGACTAAGAATTAACAGGGCGGTCTCAAGTTCCTAGTGCAACAAATTCTCAAACGCTTCGTACGGCGACTGCCACCCGAGCACGTGACGGGGGCGTCCGTTCATCAGGCGCTGCACCCGCTTGATCTCCCGCCGGCTGAGCGTGGCGAAGTCCGTTCCCTTGGGGAAGAACTGGCGCAGCAGCCCGTTGGTGTTTTCGTTGGTTCCGCGCTCCCAGGGACTCTGCGGGTGCGCAAAGTAGACCTGCATCGTCGTCTCCTTCGTGAACAGTCGGTGCTCGGCCATCTCCTTGCCCCGGTCATAGGTCAAGGACAGCTTCATCTGCCGCGGCAGACCTTTCAGTTCCCGCGCAAAGGCCCGGCGCACACTGGCCGCGTCCTTGGCCTTCAGCGGCACCAGAATCAGCGAGCGCGTGGTGCGCTCCACCAGCGTGCCCAGTGCCGTGCGGTTGCCCTTGCCCATCAGCAGGTCTCCTTCCCAATGCCCCGGCACGGTACGATCCGCCGCCTCGGCGGGTCGTTCCTCGATGCTGATCATCTCCGTGATCTGCCCGCGCCGGTCCTCGCCCCGCGAGCGTGGCCTGCGCCGCTTGCGGTGCTGGCGCAGATACACGAGCAGCTCGCGCCGCAGTCCGCCTCGCGGCAGAACATACAGGTACGTGTACAGCGCCTCATGCGAAATACGCATCGTCGGATCGTTGGCAAACTCGCGCTTGAGCTGTGCGGCAATCTGCTCGGGCGACCAGCAGCACAGGAGTTTGGCCTGCACCCACCCCCACAGTTGGGGATGGCGATCCAGGCGGCGCCCCCGCCGGCAGCGGGCCCGTGCCCGCCCGTCGGCGGGCACCGCACGGTAACTCCGGCAGCTGCCGGCATTGCGCCGCACCTCACGCGACAGCGTCGCGGCCGACCGGCCCATCTCGCCGGCCAACGCCCGCAGCGACCGCCCCTGCGCCACGCCTCGGCTCAACTCTTCTCGTTCACACAGTGTCAGTCTTCGATACCTTGCCATGCAACACCTCCCCGGTCATTATCGTGGATCGGTGTTGCACTAGAATGTTGAGAC
>CAKKRA010000229.1 GCA_919902475.1 Nitrospiria bacterium | reverse complement strand
AGAGCGTGAAAGGAGTCAGACATTAGCCGGCATAATAAATCAGAAGGATGACCCCGGCGCTATTGCGTCAAAGGCATTCTCAAAGATACTTTATTTAAAGCACCCTTATTGGAGGCCGGTAGACGGACTTGAAGATACTTTGCCAAAGATAAAAAAAGATGATATTGAAAAGTTCTATAAAAAATATTACAGGCCGAATAATACAATCATGGCTGTTGTTGGAGATATTACATTAGATGAGGCAGTGTCATTAATTGAAAAATATTTTGGGAAATGGGAAAAGGCAAAGGTAAGTCTGCCAAAGATACCTTCGCCTCCCAAGCTGACAAACAAAAATGTAGAGATTATTGACAAGGACCTGACACAGGCGACAATACACCTCGGCCACGTCGGCATAAGCAGAAAGAACCCTGACTTTTATACAATAGCTGTTATGAACTACATACTTGGCGGAGGCGGCTTTTCATCAAGGCTTGTTGAGGATATAAGAGACAATCAGGGTCTTGCCTACAGCGTGCACAGCGGATTTGATGCAGGGCTATATGAAGGGCCGTTTAAGGTAACCATGCAGACAAAGAATGAGAATGCAAACAAGGCAATAAATGCTATATTAAAGCACATAGAAGATATAAGGACAAACCCTGTAAAGGACAGCGAGCTTAATGATGCAAGGTCATATATAGTCGGCAGCTTTCCATTAAGGCTTGATACAAATTCCAAGATGGCTGGTCTTTTGTCGCTTATAGAGCTTTATGACCTTGGGCTTAATTATTTTACAGAATATCCAAAAAAGATTAATGCAGTAACAAAAGAGGACATTCTAAAGGCAGCAAAAAAATACTTAGACCCAAAAAACTATTTGTTAGTTGTTGTGGCAAAGCAGAAAGAGGCAGGGATAACAAAGTAGTTAATAAATAATCTCCTTTAGTTCTGTCAGATGGTCAATCATAAAGTCAGGCTCTGCCTTTAGTATTGCATCCCTGCTTTTAAATCCGTAAGTAACACCGCAGGTCATGATGCCAGCGCCTTTTCCTGCCTCAATATCAACATAGCTGTCGCCAACGATTATTGCCTTTTCCCTATCAACATTCAAATCCTCCAACACCTTTATTACAGGCTCTGGGGCCGGCTTTTTCTTTTCAAGGCTGTCTCCTCCTACAACGGATTTAAAGAAATTATATATGCCGAGACCCTTCAGAGTGTTGACGGACAGAACCTCCGGCTTATTGGATATCACAGCCATCTTTTTATATGAAAAGAAATTGAGCGTATCCATTACCTCAGGGAAAAAGAAGGTGTTGTCCAGCAGATGCTCAGAATAGTATGCTAAGAATGTGCTTAATCCCTTTTCAAAGAGATTAAGATTTGAAGGCGACAGAGCCCTTTCTATTAGGCTCCGAACCCCATCGCCAACATAGCCTAAGATGATTTTTTCATCAAGTGGGCTAAGGCCGAGCTGCTTCAATGTATAATTCACTGAATTGGCAATATCTATCCTTGAATCAATCAGTGTGCCGTCTAAGTCAAATATAATCAGTTCCACCCCTCTTTTTTTAATCATAACATAACTATATGAAAACCCCTTTACTAAGTCAACTATTTCTGTTAAATTTAATATCTTATGAAAATATATAAAGAGATAAAAGACCTTAAGGGTGAGATGAAAAGGCCGATATTGACCATTGGGAACTTTGACGGCGTTCATCTTGGTCATCAGGCAATATTAAAAAAGATTGTGTCACGCGCTAAAGAAGCAGGCGGCCGCAGCATTGTCTTTACCTTTGAGCCGCATCCATTAAAGGTGGTTGCGCCAGACAAGGATATAAGGCTTATTACATCCTGCGATGAAAAGACAAGGCTGCTTGAGGATGCAGGCGTGGATGCAGTAATATGCGCTAATTTTACAAAGGAGTTTGCGGAGCAGAATCCGGATGATTTTGTAAAGGATATTCTGCATAAAAAGATCGGCGTGTTTGAGGTATATGTCGGCCATGACTATGCCTTTGGCAAAGCCAGGGAAGGGACAATCAGCCATTTAAAGGAGCTTGGCAAAAGATACGGGTTTTATGTTGGGGTTATTGAGCCTGTTGTGATTGATGATGCTGTTGTCAGCAGCTCCCGCATCAGACGAATGATACTGGACGGCGATGTCGATAATGCTGCAAAGTTTCTTGGCAGGAATTATGCTTTAACTGGAATGGTTGTTGAAGGCGCAGGGAGAGGCCGCAAGCTCGGTTTCCCTACAGCGAATATTGAGCTTCCCTCTGAGCTGATACCTAAAGACGGTGTTTATGCTGTAAAGGTGAAAAAGGGAGATAAGGCCTATGATGGCGTGGCAAATATCGGCAACAAGCCGACATTCAAAAATGAAAGATTTGGCGTAGAGGCATTCCTCTTTGATTTTAATGGGAGCCTGTATAATGAAACACTGGAGATTGAATTTGTAAAAAGGATCCGCAATGAGCGGGCATTTAAAAATGCAGAGGAGCTGATTACTCACATGAAGGACGATGTGTCTGCTGCAAAGAAGATATTAAGATTAAAGGGTTAAGGGGCTTCGCTTTTTTCATGCTTTCCGCTCTTAAGCCCGAATATCTTTACCTCCTGCACCTTTCCCTTTACCTTTACGCTCGCAAGCTCTATCAACTCAAAGTGTCCGAATCCGCCGCTCTTTACTAAAGGCTCAAGGCTCTTTACACTGTTTTCTGCAAGAAGGATTCTCGTCTTATACTCCCTTGTTAATTTTTCAACCCTTGCTGTAAGATTCACATGGTCGCCTATTGCTGTGTAGTCCATCTTTTTCCCCTCTGCGCCGATATTGCCAATTATCACCTCTCCTGTATTAATCCCCATGCCGCAGTCCATGACATCCTTTCCCTCGCTCCGCCACTTTTCCTGCATCTGATTTAATTTGTCTGACATGTGCAGGGCGCATCTTATAGCAAGCTCTGTGTGGTTTGGCTGGTCAACTGGCGCGCCCCAGAATACCATAATCTCATCGCCCACAAATTTATCAAGAGTTCCGTCCCATCTGAAGATTATTTCCGCCATCTCCTTAAAATACTCGTTCAGCATTGCCACAACCTCTTCTGGCGGAAGTTTTTCAGAAAGGGTAGTGAAGCCTATGAGGTCGGAAAAGAGTATGGTAGCAGTTTTTCTCTCGCCGCCGAGCTTCAGCTTTTCAGGATTGCTTATAAGCTCCTCCACAATCTTTGGAGATACATAGTTTGAGAATATCCGTCTTATCTCCCTTGCTTTCCTCTCCTCAAAGAAAAACTTTGCCACTGTTATACCGATAAATATGATAAACATATTTGAAACAGGGTAGGCTAAGTTTATCCAGAGATTTGCATAAATCAGGAGAAAAGCGCTAATTGCTGTGTAAAAGATTATAAAGCCGATTGCAATGGCAGCGCCGGGAATTGCCCTGAACCTTGGAAGGATAAAGCCAAAAAATATGCCTGTAAAGAGGATAACCACAGGCTCTGCAACATGCGGGGCCTTTTTAATAAAATTATTTTGCATGATATTTTCAACAACAGTTGCATTCTTCTCAACACCCGGCATGTTGGCAAACAGCGGAGACGCCTTCTCGTCATAAGTAGCAAGCGCTGTTGCCCCGATTAAAACAATTTTATCTTTAAGAAGCCCTTTTTTTGCCCTGCCTTTTATAATATCTGAGGCGGATATCGCTTTAAAGCTGTTGATTCTATCCCTGTAATTTATTAATGCCCTTCCATAATTGTCAATGGATATAAACTGACTGCCGAGCCTTATTCCAGAGCCGCCATAAAGAACCATATCCTTCATCTCTATTCCGAGCGCCATCCTCGCAACTTGCAATGCAAAGGATGGATAGCAGTCATCGCCGTAATTAAGATACATTGCCTCCCATCTTAAAATGCCGTCTCTGTCAGCAAGCATGTTTACATGGCCGAGCGATGCGTTTTCAGCAAATTCCTTTAACGGCGGGTTGACGCTTACAGGCTTTATAGCGGATTTCTTCCAGTCAATCCCCTTTACAGTTACAACCTCCATGAACGCAGAGTCCCAGAAAAAATCAGGCAGCTTTTTTTGTTTTTTAACATCCTTGGCCTCAGAAGGCAGAATAAATGCTGCTGCAAGGACAAGGTTTTTTGTCTTTTTTATTGCAGCAGCAAGCGCCTTGTCTGTCTTTTTGCCCTCCCTCTCGCTGAACATAATATCAAGGCCTACGGCCCTCGGCCTTTCCTTTGAGATATTGTTGACAAGCCTTGCCATAACATCCCTTTTCCAAGGCCATCTGCCGATCTCCTTTATGCTCTTTTCATCAACCTTAATAATCACAATATCCTCAGCAGAGGGCGGCTGCTTAAAAAGGCTTTTCAAATGAAGACGCAAATCGTATGTCCTGCCCTCAACCTTTTCGCGGATTATTGACGGGTCAAAAAACTGCAGGGAAAAAAATACGGCTGTAGAGATTAAGGTGATTATATAAAAAAGGAGTCTGTGTTTTTTCATTTGTATTAACAGATGCTAAGCGGCGGCGGACTTGTGCAGAATGTGCCGCTGCATATCTCATTATTTGAATCATCAGTCTCTGTTATTGCATTAAGAGGGTCAATTATTATCCTGTAGTTATTTGAAGTAGGGTATATTCCAGAAGCGCTTGCAGCAACAGAACCGTCTGCCGGAATTGGAGTGGTGACGGCGGCAGTCCCGCTTGAACATCTATCAACGCCAACAGATTGGTACTGAACATAATAAAACACATTGGAAACAGCATTGTTTCCGCTGTTATTGATAGTGAAGTATATACTGGTTACATTGCTTGTTGCATTGCTCGGACACAGGTCAACACTTACCAGATTCATAGTAATGCCCATCTTTGTTGGCGAGCCATTCAAATCCACTTCCCTCGCGCCGCGGTACCGCACACATTTATTTGAATATCTCGCATCCAATGTAAAAACCCTGTCATTTCCATTAGGAACATATACCACTATCCTCACTGTATCTCCAGAAATATTTGCAATCCCTGTCATGGCGCTCATGCCTGGACCTGAAATCGTGTATCGTATATCTGCAATTCCAGCCGGAAGTGCCGATGCCTCGTTTATATCTATTATCTTTTTAAGGCGATGTTTAATTAATGCAAGGATAGCAGGCTTTTTTATGTCAAGACTCGCTGTTTGGTTATCGCTTATAATTATGGTTACCTCTGATGTCCCCTGATCCATACCCTCACCACAGCCTGTCATAGCTATTGCGAGGGACAAAATAATTAATATTAAGATAAATAATTTTGCTTCTTTCATAACTTCAACAAACATGGTAAAGATATTACCCTGTGCCCTCCTTCACCATGTTAGAGAATATATTTCTCTAAAGGGGTCTATTGAAAATTCATAATTATGTATATAGGGGTTGCCTTTGCCCCTGGCTGCTGGGTTATCGGCGGCGCGCCTACCGTCCTTACTGAGCTAAATCCCCTTGTACCAATCCTTCTTGGCTTTGGTCTTTTAATTGATATTTCATAAAGGTCTATCTCTGTTTCTTTCTTTAGCTTTTCTATTTCAGCAGGAGGCGCCTTCGTAGGCTCTGGCAGAGGCTCTTTTTCAAAGACTGTTATCATCATCCCTGCCTTGAGCAGTTTGTTGCCCTGTATGCCCGGGTCTGCGCTTGTTACAATCACCTCTCCCTCAAGGCATATAAAGGTTGCAAATAGTTTTCCTGCAAGCCTTCCAACCTCTGAAAGTATAATCGTTCCTCTCGCTGCTGCCACTGCTGTAGGCGTGTGAATCTCAAATTTAGTCTTGCCGACAACTGAGCGCATCTTTCCATCAAGGAGGTTGAAGATTGATTTTCCTCCTTTATCCTTGCTGTAGATATATTCCTTTATTGCCACTTTTGAATTCTCGCCGAGCGTCAATATGCTGTCATCAATAAAGCGCATCTTTGTCCTTGATGCCTTCATGGTTGACACAGCGTCTTTTAGAAGAAGGTTTTGGTTTTTCCTTGCGGTGAGTTTTTTCTTGTCCCGCTCTACAACCGCCTTTCCTTTTAAGGCAAGAACCTTGCCGATATTCTCCTCTGCAAAGGCAGCGCCTATAAAAGCAAAAATAAATATTATTATAAACAAGAATGTTATTTTATTCATAAACAGCCTCATTCAAAACCTCTTTCACCCTCCCCTTTATCCCTTCCCGAACACATTTTCCCTCTCCCCTCTGGGGAGAGGGTTAGGGTGAGGGGTTTCCCTAAAACCTCGCATTTACAAACAAACTCGCTATTGCCCTGTCGTACTTATAGAACGCAATATTTGAATCATTATTTAAATACAAATATCCTATTGTTATGCTGAACATATCTGTCAGCTCCTTTGTTGCCGATGCAGAAAGGGTATAGGCATTATCCGCCCTATTGGCGTCAGACAGCGGATTTATTCCATCGTAGTCCTTTCTTGAGTATTCCCCGTAAAGCTCAAGAAGAATCCTGTAAGGCAGACTGAATTCAATGCCTATAAGACCCTTATGCCCGTTATAGTCCCAGTAGTTTCTATTTGTTAAATCCCTGTCATAGGCATAGCCAATCCTTGCGTTGATAAGCGAATATGATATATTCTGTGTTATCCCTGCAAGGTGGTTTGAGCCTGTCCTTTCTGAGTTGCTCCCGTAAATGTCGCTGTTTATATAGTCTTTATACCTGTACCGGTATTCCACTATTGTGGAAAACCTGCTTCCCTCTGCAATGATTATTGAAGGGGAAACTGTATGCGCAGAATTATAGCCGCTGCCGCCGACAAACACATAATCAAAAGAATACACGCCTTTCAGGCTTATGGATGGGGTGATGGCATAAGATGCGCTCAGGTCTAATAAATGATATGATATGTCAAAATTAGAAAGCTGAAAATGCAGGCTCTGATACAGGCTGTAGCCTATTGAGCCGTCCGCATCCGCTGTAGAGAGAAAATCGTATCTTCCGTTTAAATTTAATACAGCGCGCCAGTCATCCTTTCTTGAAATCCCCTGAGGCAGAGGGGTTTCATTCGGGTTCAGGCTTACATTGCTGTCATACTGGCCTCCGAGCGAGATATCTACTGCCCAGCGCTTTCTGTCCTTCCCCTCTTCCTTTGCAGCATTAAGATACTCTGCTGCCGCATCCTTTAGTTCAGTCTCATCCGATGTCTTTATCGCCTTTTCAAGATAACCCTTTGCTTCATTGTATTTTTTGTTATTAATATAGTGTATGCCCATCTCAAGATTTGCCCGCGGGTCATCCGGCTTAAGGTAGAGCGCCTTTCTCAGCATTGACTCTGCCTCTTTATCATTCATACGGCTTAATGCTGCGCCGAGATAAAGGGTCGCCTTAAAATCATCCGATTTTTCTTTGAGCGCAGCCCTGAATTTTGCAGCAGCATCTGCATGATTGCCTTCTTCAATAAGCATTATGCCGTTTGCTATGTGCTGTTCATAGGCTGTTTCAGAGGCAATGGCAATATTAGCAGAAATCAAAATACTTAATAGGATTGTACAGACAATCTTCCCCACTCTTTTCCACCCTCCTTTTTCAGGCTATCATATATCGTAAAAAATGTTTTGTCAATATAAGCTAAAGGCATTGCAATGCCCCTGTTTTTAGCGAGCGCAGCCCAGCCTTTCTACTACAACAACGCACGGCAGGACACAACATCCCCGATGTCCTGTGTTCTCTACACAAAGGCCATTTATCAGTTGACACGATATAATCTTTTAGGTAATATTACACTCATGGCAACTGATACCAAGCATTGTTACATAATTCGAAATAACGCCATACTCGGCGGCGAACCGATTATTAAAGGAACCAGGACATCTGTCCGTGATATTGTAGAGAACTGGCGTTTGGGCCTCTCTCCCGAAGAAATAGTTATTCATTTTCCACACCTTACGCTGGCACAGGTTTTTGATGCATTGAGCTATTACAGCGATAATCAGGATGAAATTAATACATACATAGAACAAAATAAGGTTTCTGAAAACCTCAGCCATGCCTCCACACGATGATTTCCATTTACACAGATGAAAACATTGATGTCCTCCTCAAACCATTACTCCGTGCCAAAGGTCTTACAGTAATCACCACCCAAGAGCAAATGATGATTGGAAAAGAAGATAGAGAACAACTGGAACATGCCATAAAACTTAAATGTGCATTCCTTACACATAATCGCATACACTTTGAACAGTTGTTTAATGAGCTCGTCAAGGAAGGCAAAGAGCATTATGGCATTATTATATCAGTTAGACGAAATGTTTATGAGCTTGCCCGTCGTATTGCGAGCTTCCTTGATTGTCAGTCAGCAAAAGACATCAAAAATCAACTTTGGTATATCTAAATTAAAAATCATTCAATAGTAGTCCTTT
>CAKKRA010000228.1 GCA_919902475.1 Nitrospiria bacterium | reverse complement strand
GATATAGCCGAAAAAATTCGTGCGCATCAATTTTTCTATATCATCCAATGGCTGTTTGTGAAATGGGTGCTGGCTTGAAATGCCTGCATTGTTGAGCAATATATCTATCTTGCCAAATTCTTTTATAGTCTTATCAACAAGATTCTCTAAATTATCCTGTTTTGTAACATCTGTAGGGACTGCTAATACCTTTACACTGCTATGCTTTCTTATTTCATCAGCAGCCTCATCAAGCGATTTCTTGTCTCTTGATGCCAGAGAAAGATTAACGCCTTCTTTTGCAAGTGTCAAGGCAATAGCCTTGCCAATGCCTCTGCTTGCGCCTGTAACAAGGGCAATTTTGTTTTTTAATTCGCTCATAATATAATTTCTCCAATTTTCCCCTCACCCTTCCCTCTCCCCAACGGGGAGAGGGTTAAGACAAAGGTAATAAAACTTAGTATAGTATAAACAAAGTAAATCTGCAATTAATACGTCAAAATTTCCTCTTTTACTTTCTCCACATCTTTTTCTTTAAGCCTGAATGGATAGCTTCTGATATCACTTGGCCTGCTGTCTCCAAAGGGACGGTTGCAGCAGGCAACCCTTTTGTCTTTTCCAGGACAGCCGCTTGTTTGAAAGGGTATGCCAGATTCAATAAGTTTATCTAAACCATCTTCTGAAACCCCGAAATCTACTACCCTGCCCTTCTCATCAAAATCCATATCATCAATCCTTGCATAATCAAAATCTATTATATACCTCGCAAGCTGAATGCGCCTGAACTGATTCGCAGGGCATTGCGGATAATTTTCCAATAACGAGCCCGCTTCCTGATAAAATGAAAAAAGGTGCGTTGTGCCGCCCATGTCTTTCACTCTCTGTATTGTATGCAGCATCTCTTTTTCAGTCTCGCCAAGCCCAGCAATCAGGTGACAGCCAATATTCCCTTCTCCAAATATAGGCCTTGCCTTCTTTAGAATATCCCAGTATCTCTCCCATCTATGCTGTCCATTTACTCCAATGCCTCTATACTTGTCAAATATCTCTTTTGTTGCGCAGTCCATGGCAACAGTAAACCTGTCCGCGCCTGCATCCTTAAACCTCTGTATGTCTTCATCCTTTAAAGAGGATGGATTGCTCAATACAGAAATATTAATATCTATCTCAGATTTTATTTCTTTAACTACTAAAACAGTGTCATCTACAGCCCTGTGATTCATAATCATGGATATACAAAATCTTTCAATGTTATCCATTTGCAGCTTGCTTCTATTAATAATTTCTTTTAAAGGATATCTCGGCCATTCCACACGGATAAAGCTTTTTTCGCTGTACATGCTATCTCTATCTCGCCCTAAGCCGCAATATGCACAGCTTGCATGACAGCCGTCATCATAGGTTAAAAGAAGATTTATGCAATGCGGAATTGCGTTGCGGTAAAAATGTCCCGTCACAAATCCGAGTGTCATTGCAGCAGCAAGGCTTATCTGAAGGTATTCCGGGGATTCTTTATTGCAGCTCCCACTCAATTTCTGAACCTCCATGTTTATTATTTTCTCCATAATATCCCTCAAAGGCTATCCAGCAGGTTTTTAATGCCTCTGATAATGTATCCTTACCCCAGTGTTGTTGCAGATGCCTTCTCTTTTCAACTGCATGATTGATTGAATGTGCAACAAGCTCATCTATTGCTTCATCATATTCTAAAAGTATATCAAGGTTATCATCAATCACTGCCTTTGCTGCTATCTCCCCTGCCAAACTGCCGCATAAGACAGCATTTGAAATACCTGCGCCAGTAATCGGATTGCACTGGCCTGCTGCATCACCGCACAACAATATATTATCTTTTCTCAACCCAATAATGCCGCCGACTGGTATCAGGCCGCCTGTACTGTTTAAAATCTTTTTCTCAATCCTGCCTGATTTAAACAACTCATCTACAAACCTATCAAGCGCCTCAGAAGGATCTAAACCAAAACTTGTATCAACACCTATTCCAACATTCGCCTTATTGCCCTTTGGAAATACCCAGCCATAGCCGCCATGGATATAATCCCTGAAATATACCTCTGTATAATCCATCTTAAATCTTAATGGCATTATATACTGTTTTGCAGAGACAAACTCCTTATTCTCTGCGCCAATCCATCTGCCTACTGTGGACTTAGGCCCATCTGCACCGATGATGATCTTTGCCTCAATAGCATACCTTTTATTCCCTTCCACTATTTCCACTAGATTATTATTAAATCCCTCTGCCTTGCAGCCCTTTTTTATCACTGCACCTGATTTTTCTGCCATTTCCGCAAGATGCTGGTCAAACCTGTCCCTGTCTATTATATAGCCAATTGACTCAGTCTCCTTCACCTCACCATTCGGAAGATGTGTCCGCATAAAATGTATCTCCTGCACAAGCAGGTCATCCCTTAAACCGATATTGGTTGTAAGCTGAACAGGTATATACTCTGCACACTGAACAGGCACGCCTATTTCTTTCTTCTGCTCAATCAGTATAACCCTTGCCCCTTCCTGCGCAGCCTTCAATGCTGCAGAGGAGCCGGCGGGCCCAGCGCCAATGATTAATATGTCACAGCCATTTTCAGATTTCTTATTCATACATAATAAAAAAACTACAAGCTATTCCTCACCTCAAACAGTTTCTTTAACAAATCTATTTTTAATTCTGTCTTCTCCTGAAAATCCCCTTTATATGCAGATTCTTCCTTTTTCAATTCATAGCATGTTGTATTTTCAATATCAATAAGAACCCCTGGAATATCTGCCTCGGCAAAGGCCTCATGCCTTTTTATAAAGAACGCCTCGCAACAACAGCCAATGTAGGACTTGACACCATCCTCTTTTAATGAATGGAGCGTGTTTTTTAAGTGTTCGTAATTTGTTATTGTGATTGGCTTCAAACCCTTTTCCTCTGCCATTTTATATGCATCGCCAACACTGCACAGCCCGCATTTTGAACAGCCGTCAATGTTTTTGTAGTCACATTCTGGAGGCTTTGCGCAATATGGAAGAAGCAGTGCACCTACTTCTTTCAAAGATTCAGTAAGTGATTTGCCAGCTAAAAAAACTGAGCCTGCATCAGAAAGGGATATGCCAAATTTCTGATAACTTAGTTTTTCAGTAGCAAGCCTGATAGAATCAATAAAATCATATTTTGAAAGCTGGAGCATTTCAGGCTTCATTTTGTCAAAGAGATTTTCTGTAATAGTAATTACAGACTCAACAGACGCATCTTTTAAGGCTGCTTCCAAATCCAAAATAAACCTTGGCGGATTTATAAAAAAATCGCCTGTAATCAATGCCTGCTTCATAATCTGCCTTTGCACATCCACTTTTAAATTTACCCTAATGAGTCCGCCGTCTTTTTTGTAAACAGAATAAACCATCTGCATCTTATCAGATGGCTCCTGTACTGAATATATCCATTTTTTTGATTTAAAGTACTCAATCTTTTCGTTATATAATGATAGTTCTTCTCCAGTAAGTCCGCCTTTTTCTAATTTAATGGAAAACGCCTCTGCAAAACCAGCTATAAGGGCATCTTTTATCTTATCAAGAGAAGGCAAATAGCCAAGCTCAGCCTTTACGGATGTAACCCTCTCCTTAGCTGAACTCAGCCCCTTTGCAGTAAGCTTCTCTGTTGGTATGCGAAGCGCCTTGAGCATGGCCTCTGCATCAAAGTCAACAAGTATTGTCCCCTGATACAAAAAGGCTTCACCGTCAAATACACCGCCTGTTCCTGATATTTTTTTTCCGTTTACCTCTATATCATTTCTTGGCCTAAATTCTGCATTAGTGCCGAGCCTTTTTAATCCTGATGCTGCTGCATTACAGATTTTTTCTGTAAGTTCATGAATACTTATATTTCCAAAATCTCGCCTTGATGCAATTACCTCCCAGCCAAGCTGTGTTGCATCAAAATATATTGCGCCTCCGCCTGTAATGCGCCTGTTTATATCAATGCCGTTCTCATTGCAAAAATCTGTTCTTATTTCTTGTTCAATTGTTTGATGAAAGCCTATTAAGGCGCATGGAGGATTGAATTGAAGAAAGCGGACGGTATTTGCTGAGCAGTCCTTTGCCCTTGTCTGAAGGAGTGCATAATCAAGGGCAATATTCTCTGCTGCTGATTTTACACCAGTATCAAGTAATCGCCAAATAGTCATTTTAACCCCATTGCACAGCATGAAAAAGAAAACTGAGACCTTAAGCCCAATTCCCTTGCCATCTCCACGACCCCTTCCGAAGGATAGGCGATGCCGTTGAACCCTGATTTAAGGGCTGTAATATCAAGCTCAGCTTTATATCTGCCAAATCCCCTTTCGCATCCGAGGATTATTGGTGTATCAGGAAGAAGTCTTCTTGCCTGCTGAAATATATTACTTACTTCTTCTATTGAAGGCAATGAAATATTTTCCATTGGCGTATTATGAAGCGGCGTTATTACAACAATTATCAATGAAGACGGTTTATATTTTGCGATTATCCTTAACGCATTAAACTCACCCTTTATCTTACCATAATGAAGACCAATAACTATGTGAGGTGATATAGAAAGACAGTATTTCTGTAAAGACTTGAGGGACTCTTCATAGTCCTCTGTTGTTATGCCTTTCAGGTGATAGACCTCCCTGATAGTCTCTTCAGAGCCGATAATGTCTATTAATACAGAGTCAGCTTCTGCATCTTTCAAACCCTCTGCAAGTTTATCATCAACAAGGCCTGTGTGGACAAAGACCTTTATTTCTAATCGTTCCTTAATTTCTTTAATAGCAGGCAGAAAGTCCATTAATGGAACAATGCCATTCTTATCAGAGCCGCCGCTTATAAGAAGACCAGCAATTCCACGAATTTTATGTTCTTCTGCAATTTTAATCAGGCCATCAGGTGTTGCTGCAGGCTCCATTGATTTTAAAATCCCTGCGCTGCAATGGCCGCAATTAAGCTCGCAATAAGAACCTGTTATAGAGACAGGGATAAACTGACAATTACCTTTATTTGAAAATTCAGATGTCTCAAAGGATTTTATGGAAGGGGCATAGAAATGAATATCATGGCCAAAATTTTTTCGTGCGATATCCCATGCATCTTTAAAATGGTCAGGAATGAGCATAGCCGCTACTTTATCTTTTTACACTCAACCTTTTGCTCCTCTATCTTCTTTTTGTAGACCTCAACCGCAGCCTTGCCTGTAACAAGTCTGTTCATTGCCTCAGCAATATCCTTGCCTTTTAATCTGGCAATCCAGCCGTCATTATATGGGCTTTTGTTAATCAGGTCCGGATTCTCCTCCACCTTTTCATTGACTGCTATAATCTCACCTGCAACAGGCGTGCGCACAGGACCGACCCACTTGCTGCTTTCAACAGTGGCAATGCTCTTTCCTGCTTCAATATGCCTGCCAGCTTCTTTTATATGGGCATAAATAAATCTGCCGGCAAGGCTCTGGCCGATGTCCGTCATGCCAACCACAACAGTATCATCCTCAAACCTCACCCACACATCATGCTCGCCGTCGTAATAAAGGTCTTCAGGGATATCACAGTCATTGATTTTTGCCATAGGACATAATCACTCCCCTTTGCACTTAATGCGCTATTTCTCTGCCTTGAGTATATCACAAAACTCTGAGCACTCATACATTAATAGTAGTAATCTGTTTGGACTTGACGAGGAATCCAAATAGTTATATTATAGAATTATGAAAACAACAATTGATATTCCAGATGATGATTTAAAAGAAGCAATTAAATATACCGGCGCAAAAACCAAACGGGAAGCCGTAGTGTATGCACTTAAGGATTTTAATAGAAGGCGCAGGCTTGCCAAGCTTGCAAAGATGCTCGGCACATTTAAAGACTTTATGACACAGGATGAGCTTAAAACCATGAGGGAAGACAAAAAGTGGGAAAAGAGAAAGTAGTCCTGATTGATACATCAATCTAGATAGAAGCCCTTCGTTCAACTGGAAGGCCTGATGTCAGAAATAAGGTGGGAAACCTTATGATTGATGGTAGTGCAGCATGGTGTGATATGGTGGCAGTGGAGTTATGGAATGGCGCAAGGGGAGATTTTCTAATCCATGCCAATTCAATTATGAAAACCTTAATAATGCTGGATTAGCTAAAATGTCAGCACACTGTCTGCCTCAAGCGACATGTCTACCAATGCAGCGCCGCCTATTATCTCTTTTATCTCTGGAATAAGCTCCTCTCTTTTTATATCATGGAGTTCAAGGCTGGGATAGCAGACAATAAGTCTGACGCCGTTTTCAACTGCCTGGTCAAGAAACACCCTCAGGCTTTGATTGCTTCCTTCCTTTACAAATATCTTTTCAGCAGCCCCTTTTTTAACGATTGTTGAGCCGTTTATGGTAAATACAATTGTAACATCCATGTCCATTGTTGATGCA
>CAKKRA010000227.1:1649-1899 GCA_919902475.1 Nitrospiria bacterium | reverse complement strand
GAGTTTAAAATTTTTTCCGCTGATGATTATGTCCATACCCAGAATATCAACTTCACTCCGTCTAAACAAAACGGATGTCAGTTGAATAGTTAATAATTAAATAATAATTAAACTTAAATACCATGATAAGATAATGATTAGACGGAAGTTAGTTTAAGTGAAGTTGTATGCTGGGCATAAAAATTAAGAAAGAGTAAGAGCTTAGAGCTGTGCCCCGCACTGTTTTCGCCCAAACGAAATCTAGTGCGTG
>CAKKRA010000227.1:0-1639 GCA_919902475.1 Nitrospiria bacterium | reverse complement strand
AGAGTTTTTTATTACAAAACACTAAGACGATTTTAACTATAAGGAATATTCACCCAAAACGCAAGGCCTGTGGAAAACGGCTCCTTGTCAAATAGTGTGATAGTTTAGTATCCAAATAAGTGGTAAAAAGGCTAAGGTGATTTTAGCAATATAGTTGTTGAGATTCCTAAAACCATAAGACACTCGTTTAATCATTTTAATCTTAGTGTGACAACCTTCCGTAAAGCCATTAGTAGTTCTATTTAGAAAGTAATTAAGGATTGGTTGCTGCCACTGCTTTAAGGTCTTGCGTAGCACACTTAAGTAATGATTAGAATCGCAGGTATCAAGCAACATAATAATATCGGCAAATCTTTGTTCAGCGCTAACTTGTGTGGGTGCGCGATACATTTGGATTATTTTTTCTTTAATCAACCAAGCTTGCTTCAATACTGGATAGTGCTCATACTTTTTAAAAGCCATGGCCAATTTAATTTGCTCACGTTCGTTTAATTGATATTTATTAGTCCATAATAGTTTTTTTAAATTAAGTCGACTGCTACGTGCTTCAGTTTGGACAATAGTTCTAATGTCATCTAAAGCGCGACGAGCTAGCGTTTCCACGTGATAACGATCAGCTGTTAAATTGGCTTGGGGCAAGAGTTCCTCAACCACCGTTCGGTAACTAGCTCTCAAATCAGTACAAACCTCCTTGATATTAGCCCGACAAATCAAGGGAATTGAGTTAATAAAGCGCCCTAAGGTGGCTTGACTATCAGATTTTAAAATAGCTAGTAGTTTATGGTTTGATAAATCAGTAATAGTTATCAGTAAATAATGGCCTTTAAAACTATGCTCATCAATGCCTAGTTTAGTGATATTAGTTGTGGTCCAATCAATCACCATAGTTTTGGTCATTTTTAACAAATACCTAACTAAAGTTGAGCCTGATACTTTAAACTGTTCGCCAGTGAAATTAAAACTGTTACGTCGTAACCAATCGAGCATTTGAGTTTTTAAATTAACTGAGGCGCGATCACGACTAATGCCAGGGATGATTTCGGTAAAGACTTTAGCGCAAGCTCGACATTTAAATCGTCTAATAGTTAAGGATAGTAACACGACTTGATAGTTTATCATTCCATGTTTAACTAATCTGGTTTTAGTTTGATGAACTCGTTTGGAGTTTAAGCCACAGTGTGGGCAGAGCGCGCTCTGGCGGGCGCTGCGACAAGGCACGATGATTGTTCGGGGATTATCTTGCACTTGAATTTTCCCCACCAAGACCCCTTGCAGATTTAACATTTTATTGATAGCTTTTGACATAGAGCAGTGCTTAATTATTAGCGGTGAGTTGAGGAACTCTGTTTTTAAGCTAATATTACCACTGCTTTTAAGTTATCCACCACACTATTTAGCGTAGAGCCTGGAAAACTTGACTAAGGTGGGGTTGAAGTTGTAAGGTAAGGGTAGAAAAAATCATTAAAAATATATCCCTTTAACAACATATTTGGAGAATACTAATGGACGATAAAAATACAAACGCAGGCAAAATCTCAATTTTTTCTGGGAGATCAAATCAATTATTTTCAGAAAAAATAGCTGAATCAGCTGACATTCCCTTAGGCCATGTTGAAATAAAAAATTTTAGTGACGGCGA
>CAKKRA010000226.1:1427-1843 GCA_919902475.1 Nitrospiria bacterium | reverse complement strand
AAGGGATATTGTAAGCTCTGTTGTAATGTTTGGCGCAACATATATTGAGCATGGAAGGTTTACACACAATTTTGATGGTGATTTTATTATTGGCAATGCCTTTAGTAAGAATGATGAGACAGTGAATACAGTATCATCTGTATTGAATAAATTCAGCAAGACTCATATATCTGATAACGTACATGGCGTTCACTGGACAAAGCTTTTGTTAAATCTGAATAACTGTATTCCTGCAATTACAGGCAGGACAATGCAGGAGTCCTTTGCTGATATGGAGCAGGCAAGGTTTGGGTTTAATCTTATTAAAGAAGGACTAACTGTAATTGACAAGGCAGGGATAAGGCTTTCTGATTTGCCGGATTTGCCGCTAATAAAACTGCGCGGGCTTCTATCTGTGCCGATTGATGAGGGCGCTG
>CAKKRA010000226.1:0-1417 GCA_919902475.1 Nitrospiria bacterium | reverse complement strand
GCAAGAATTGTCAAAAGAGCCTTTATACGGCTCTATTTTACAGAGCATAAAACGCGGCAGGGCAACAGAGATTGATTATTTAAACGGAGAGATTGTTGAGCTTGGCAATAGGATTAATCTCCCGACGCCTTACAACAGCAAGGCAGTGGAGATGGTGCATAAGATAGAGGAGGAGTTATGACAGAGCCGAGGATGAAATTTCCAAAGTTTATATGCGAGGTAGATAAGGTAACTGAGTGCTATCACTGCTATAAGCCTGGCGACAGATTTGAGTTTAAAGACTTTACGCATCCGCCTGAGCATTTTTGCGGCGGCGCATATCACCAGCTTTTTCCTGTGATGTATGCGTGGACATTCGGCGCACAGTTTCCTTTTATGGACAAGGAGGGATGGGTAAGGACAACCTGTCCTGATGGCGGCAAGCTGGTGTTTAAGACAAAGGCAGTGTGGGAGGAGGAAAAATAATTATGGCAAATCCGAAAAAAATGAGGATAGAGGTTGTGGAGAGGACAGGGCCCTGCTTTTATGAATATAAGGCAGGCGACAAGTGGGATGTTACAGGATTAAAGACACCAGAAGGAGGCTTTTGCGGCGCTGCCTACCACACACTTTTTCCTGTGCTCTTTGCGCTTAATTTTGGAGCAAAGTATCCATTTATGAAGGATGTGAATTCATTGGATACTGTTGTGTGTCCGGACGGTGGGTATGTGAGATTCAAGGCAAAAAGGATAGAATGAAAAATTAAAGTAAAGGCTTAATAGATAAATAATTCCTCCCCTTTGTAAGGGGAGGTTAGGAGGGGTAGAGGATGTGGAGCCCTACCTCCCCTAACCCCTCCTTAAAAAGGAGGGGAAACATAAAGAAGGTATAAAAGAAAAATATGAAGAGACGCGTTGTAATAACTGGCATAGGTGTTATTTCACCGAATGGAATAGGAAAAAAGGATTTCTGGGCTGCCATTGTAAAGGGCAAATCTGCTGTGGAGAGGATTACTGCCTTTGATGTAGCTCAGTTTAATTCTCAGGTTGCATCAGAGGTTAAGGGTTTTAATCCGAGGACATTCGGCTTGCGTGAAGACCAGATAAGGCGTATGGACAGGTATGTGCAGTTTGCAGTTGCAGGCGCAAGGATGGCGGTTGAAGACTCTGGCATTGATCTCTCTATTGAAGATAGGGAGCGTATCGGCGTTTGCATTGCGAATGCAATATGCGGCACAAAATATATGGAAGAGGAGTTTATAGTTGTAACACAATGGGGCAAGGAGCCGATAAATCCAGAATATGTGAGTCCATATCTTTACGATGCCTCTGTGTTCAATACACCATCAAATGAGATTGCTGCTGAATATAATCTTATGGGCGGCTGCTATGCCTTATCAACAGGATGCACAGCAGGCACTGATTCAATCATCCATGCG
>CAKKRA010000225.1 GCA_919902475.1 Nitrospiria bacterium | reverse complement strand
ATAAGCCTCGGTGTCCCCTGGCTGTATTCATATACCTTATCCAATGCCTGCTGCGTAAAAAATACCTTATCATCACCGCCGGCAATTCTTAATCTGTGCATGATGTATGCCTTTGTCTCTTTTTGGTCAAATGGCTCAAGATGGTAGCGAAGGGCAATCCTCTGGTTTAACTGCTTCAGCCTTTCAAGCTCTAATTTTTTTCTCAGCTCAGGCTGGCCAACAAGTATAATCTGCAGTAATTTATCCCTGTCTGTCTCAAGGTTGGAAAGCATCCTCACCTCTTCAAGGCATTCAGGCGTCAGGTTCTGCGCCTCATCAATAATCAATACTGCATTATCGCCTTTTTTTAACACCAAAAGAAGAAAGGTATTGAGCGCGTCAACCAGCTCCTTTTTTGAAATGCTGCTGTTCTCAATCCCAAAATCCTGATTTATGGCCTGAAGAAGCTCTATTGTTGTAAGATTTGGATTAAATATAAGGGAGGTCTTTACCTTTTTATCAAGCCTGTTTAAAAGCAGCCTGCATAAAGTAGTCTTACCTGTGCCGATTTCACCAGTGATAGTTATAAAACCCTTTCTTTCAGATATGCCAAAGAGGAGATTTGAAAGGGCATCTTCATGCTTTTTGCTGAAATAGAAGAAGCGGGGGTCAGGGGTCATATTAAAAGGCTGTTCTGCGAGATTAAAATATTTAAGGTACATCCTTGCCCCTCCATTGTTGATAGTCAATGTAATGTTAACACCTTTTTGAGCTAAATTCAAGGAATAGCATCACTTTTTCTTGACAATGGCACAGGTGATGATAATATATGGCTATATGAGCTATTATCTGCACCCAAGGCGAAGAATAATAAAAATCATAATCCTTGCCTCAAAGATCTTTCTGAGCTATAAGTTTCTCGGTTTTAAAAAGCCCTTTTCAAGAGAAGAGTCCTTTAGACAAAAGCAAAAGAAACTGCATCAAAAAAATGCAGAGATGCTCTTTGAATCAGCCACAAGCCTAAAAGGTGTTTTAATTAAGATAGGCCAGTTTTTAAGCGCGAGGGTCGATTTTTTGCCTGATGAATACACAGATGTCCTTTCAAAATTACAGGACCAGATACCGCCTGCGGATTTTAATATAATTAAAAACCGATTAATTGAAGAGCTGGGCGAGGAGCCGTCTGTAATCTTTAAATCCTTTAATGAAGAGCCTATTGCTGCTGCATCCCTTGGCCAGGTGCATGAGGCTGTATTGAAAAACGGCGACAGGGTTGCTGTTAAGATTCAGTATCCTAAGATAGAGGATGTAGTAAAAGCAGACCTAAAGGCTTTGAAATTAATTGTAAGATTTTTAAGAAAGCAATTCAAGGATCTAAATTTTGATGTCCTTATAGAAGAGTTCTCAAGGATACTTCAGGATGAATTAAATTATATCCACGAAGGAAGAAATGCAGAGATATTTTATGATAACTTCTCTGATGACAAAGAGATAATTGTCCCAAAGATATACTGGGAATACACAACATTAAAGGTGCTTACACTGCAATTTGTTGAAGGTATAAAGATTTCAAATATAGAAGAGATTGAAAAGGCAAATATTGACAAGAAAGAGCTGGCAACACTCCTTCTCAGCTCATACATGAAGCAATTCCTGATTAACTGTTTTTTTCACGGCGATCCGCATCCGGGAAATATTTTCGTGCAGGAAGGGCCAAAACTGGTTTTTGTTGATTTCGGTCTTATGCAAAGGATACCGTCTCACATGCGCGAAGGGCTTTTAAATACCGGTTTATCAATAATAAAACGGGATTCAGCAGGCATAGTGCAGGGGCTTATAGAATTAGGCTTTTTGTCACGAAAGGATGATATCCGCGGCATAGAAAGGGTTGTCGGCTATTTTATGGAAAAATACAGAGATATCACGCCAAGGGAATTTAAGAATATAAACATAAATGAAATAAGTCAGGAAATACACGACCTGCTCAGGACATATCCCTCTGTTCAGATACCAAACAACTTTATCCTCTTTGCAAGGACAATGGGTATGCTCAACGGCATATCATCAAAACTTGACCCTGATTTGAATATAATTGAGATAGCAACACCATATGCAAAAAGATTTGCCTATGAAGGAAAGGGATGGGTGGAAGGCACAATTGCAAAAGGCAAAGAGCTTGGAATCTCTTTAACAAATATCCCCAGACAGCTTGAAGATATATTAAGAACCTCTAACAGGGGCGAGTTTCACATGCATATAACATCTAAGGATATAAACAATGTCCTCAATAATATCCATTCTGTTCTTCACCGCTTTTTAGTCCTTTTTACTATAATAATATTTATGTTAGCCTATATCTTTTTTCAAAATAACGGCAGATTCTTTGAAACCATTCTTGCTGGTGCAGCAACTACTGTTTTTACCATCATACTCATCTGCTCTTTTTTAAGGAATAAACCCAGTTAGAAAGTACGGGCTTTTACTCTGCCCTTTCTATAGGAAATTATTTATATCATCCCGCATTAAAATTAGGACTTTCCAATAAGGCAAATAGTAATCATAACTATTACCAGCCTTGACAAAAAACATTGTATTAGATATACTTACCTTAAATATAACTACTTAAAATATAAATAAAAAAAGCATGTTAGGGGTATTTTAAGATGAAAAGCTCAACAATACAACTTGGTGTTGGCAATATAGAACTTCAAAGAGGCGCCCATGCCTTATATCTTTTTAGAAAACCAGTCCATGCCATTTCTAACCTCTCAGAGGTAATCAAGGCAGGTTTAAATGATGGAGAAAAATGTCTTTATGCCTCAACTTCTAAGATTATAAAGGAGCTGAAAAACAGGCTGTACGATTTGGATGTTGATTTGGATGAGGCGCTTACCTCTGGGCAGTTAGTCCTTTTGTCAGACAAGGACCAATTTTTAGAAAACGGCGTATTTTCACCTGACCATCTTTTGAATGCAACAAAGGCATTTGTGCAGATGTCCCTTGACGAAGGATGGAACGGCGCAAGAATGACTGCTGATATGGGCTGGCTTATAAGCAAGGTTGACTACGGCGACTTAATCCTGAAATATGAACACCTCTCTGACAAATACCTGTCTGACCCTGAAATACCAGTTGTTGCAATATGCCAATATGACGTAAATTATCTATCAGGCCCAGAGGTAGTGGAGCTTCAAAGCTGCCATCCGCTGGTATTTATAGATGAGATTGCAATTCAAAATCCCTATTACCTGAGCCTGTTGAAGCAGGCAAATTTAGATGCCCTGACAAAGATACCAAACAGGAGATATTTCTATGAACAGCTTCCTAAAGAAATAAAACGTGCGAACAGATACAGAAGGCCAATATCTTTGGTAATGCTTGACATTGATTATTTTAAAACAATAAATGACAAATACGGCCACTTAACAGGCGATTCTATTTTGACACAGATTGCACAATTTATCCAGCTCTCTGCAAGAAATACAGATATAATTGCACGATATGGCGGAGAGGAATTTGCAATAATACTTCCGGAAACAGAAATAAATACAGCCAAAAAATTTGCAGAGCGGCTTCGTAAGTCTATTGAGAAGAAGACCTTCTTAGATGATAATACAAGCCCCTCTATATCCTTAACTGCAAGCATGGGGGTTGCCATATATGAGCCGAAACCGCTTCTTGACCTAAATACCCCAGTCAAGGAAATAACAGACCAGTTAATTAAATCTGCAGATGACCTTCTTTATCTCGCAAAACAGGACGGCAGAAACAAGATTTGCGCTGCAAGATAAGGGGAGAGGTTCATAAACCGCCAGTTCAAGCAATCATGGAGGCATAATGAAAAAATTTAAGCTTATTTTATATGTAATAATACTATTATTGATTTTTGGCAGCGGCTATTATATCGGTTCTAAGAAAGTAGGCCTTGTAGAAGAAAGATTATCAAAGATGAAATCCTCAATGGAGGTAAAGATTCTTGGCCTTGAAAAGGAACTGAGCAAGGCAAGGGTCAAAGTAAAATTAGTTGAGGTTAAGGACAAACTCCTTCAGGCAAGAACAGATATTATAGAAAAAAACTTTGGCAATGCCGGCAAGCAGATAGACGCTGCAAAGGAGGCAGTAGAAAAGGTTGCTGCGTCATCGGATGATGATACAAAAAAGACGCTAAAGCCGATCAATGATGCATTAATTGAGATAAAGGCGGATATTGACAAACTGAACCTAAAAGTAACATCAAAGATAGATGACTTAAAAAAGGAAATAGACCGAATAGTATCAGAACAAAGGCAGCAAGATTAACTGAGAACAAAATAAATAAAAAAGGCACGTTATCTTCTCACGTGCCTTTATAAATATCAACTTAACTTTTTTTAAAATATCTTTTATTATGCTGTTGCAGTTACATTTGATGCCTGAGGCCCCTTTGGCCCCTGAACTATGTCAAATTCAACTGCCTGACCCTCTTTAAGAGATTTATACCCCTCTGACTGAACTGCTGAATAATGCACAAATACATCCTCGCCATTTTCCCTTTGAATAAAACCAAACCCCTTCTTGTCATTGAACCACTTTACCTTTCCTGTGCTTTTCACTGCATTCCTCCTTTTTAAAGCAACTACGTTAAACAAAAAAACCGCTGGAGACACTTATCTGTCCTTCCAGCGGTCAACCCACAACAAATATATTTTTTCTACATACAAGTTGCATATTATCTCTTTAAAAAGTCAACAAAAAATAACATAACTATAATCACTTGTCAAGTATTTTATTATTAAAGAAGATAACACATTGAAATTTCAATAAAATTTAACTATTTTCTGCCTTTATTCTTTAGTATCTTTCCCAGCTCCTCAATCTCTTTTTCCATCTGTTCAAACCGCCTTGCAATCGGGTCTGGCATATGGATGTGATCCATAAGAAGATTATCAAATTTTTTATCCTTTATCCTTACAACCCGACCAGGTATGCCGACAACAGTTGAATAAGGAGGAACATCTTGTAATACAACAGAATTTGCTCCTATCCTAACATGGTCTCCAATCCTGATGGCGCCGAGTATCTTTGCTCCTGTGCCAATTACAACATTATTACCGATTGTAGGATGCCTCTTTCCGCGCTCCTTCCCTGTGCCTCCGAGCGTTACCCCCTGAAAAAGCGTTACATTGTCGCCAATCTCCGATGTCTCGCCGATTACAACTCCCATGCCATGGTCTATAAAAAATCCCCTGCCGATTGTCGCACCCGGGTGTATCTCAATGCCAGTAAAAAATCTGCAAAGCTGCGAGAGAAAACGAGGAATAAATGGCATCTTCCTCATCCATAGCCAGTGCGAAACCCTGTGGCAGAGAAGTGCATGCAATCCTGCATAGGTTAATATAACCTCAAGATAGCTTGTGGCAGCAGGGTCCCTTTCAAAGACCGCTTTTATATCTTCCTTTAATCTCTCAATCATATTATCCTATCGCATTGTCTCACAAATAAATTTAATTATGTCATTCCTGCGTGTTTCTGGCAGGAATCCACTATTTTAAAGAATGGATGCCCGACAAAAACCCTCGGGCATGACAAAAAGTTGTCTTACTTATGAACTAATTGGTAACCTTTTTACAAAGCTGTTATCTTCTGCAAGATACAGACTGAATACGCTGCTATCCCCTCTCCCTTTCCAATAAACCCCATTTTCTCATTAGTTGTTGCCTTTATATTTATAGCGCCTTTTGAGATTTTTGCAGCATCTGAGATCTTATCAATCATCTTATCAACATAGGGCGAAAACTTAGGCGCCTCAGCAATTATAACAGAATCTATATTTACTATGCTATATCCCTTCTCATCAATAGTCTTAACACATCTCTTTAAAAGTTCAAGGCTTGATATATCTTTATATGCAGGGTCAGTATTCGGAAAGTGTCTGCCAATATCCCCTTCTCCTGCTGCGCCAAGCAGCGCATCGCATATTGCATGAAGAAGGACATCAGCATCTGAATGACCTGAAAGACCCATGCCGAATGGTATCTCTACGCCGCCTATTATAAGCCTTCTATCTTTACTAAATGAATGGACATCATAGCCAATGCCTGCCCTTATCATCCTTTTCCCCTGCTCTTATAAATCATCTCTGCAAATAGCATATCCTCTGGCGTGGTAATTTTTATATTCTCGTAGCTGTCCATAATAACCTTTACCTTATAGCCGAGACGCTCCACTAATGAGGCGTCGTCAGTTCCATAGTAGTCATTTATATATGCCTTGTTATACGCCTCATTTATAATCTTATATCTGAATGTCTGCGGTGTCTGGATAAGCCATAAATGCGCTCTGTTCATTGTTGCCTCAACAAGCATATCATCTGAAACCCTTTTTATTGTATCCTTTGCCGGAACGCCTGCAACAACACCGTCAAACCTTTTAGCAAGCTCAATAGACTGCTTTATAACTTCCCTGCTTATAAAGGGCCTTACCCCGTCATGTACAATAACAAAGGCTGTTTCATCAGAAAGCAGTTTCAGGCCATTATATACAGAATCCTGCCTCTCCTTTCCTCCTGCTATAACCTTTGTCACCTTGTGTATTTTATATCTTTCAACTATGTTGGTAAGGCAAAACTCCTCTTCGCCTCTCGGCACAATAATTATTATTTCATTAACCCCATCTATCCCTTCAAATACCTTTAATGTATGCGCAAGCACAGGCATATCGCCAAGCATAAGAAACTGCTTTTGTCTATCCTTAGCCATCCTTTTTCCCATGCCTGCAGCAGGAATCAGGACAGATGCTTTATCATTCTTTTTACCGGCCATAATCTATTATCCTTTTGCATAATGCATTTCTTCCCTGTCGCTCTCCTCTCTTAATCTTGTAAATATCATCCTGCCGGCAGTTGTCTGCAGAACGCTTGTAACAATCACCTCAACATTCCTGCCGATTAATCTCCTTGCCTCATCAACAACTATCATTGTCCCGTCATCAAGATATGCAACCCCCTGACCCGGCTCTTTTCCTTCCTTGAGTATAAAGACCTTCATGGTCTCGCCTGGAAGGACAATCGGCCTTAGGGCATTGCAAAGCTCATTTATGTTCAGCACTGTAACACCCTGCAGTTCAGCAATCTTATTAAGGTTCAGGTCATTTGTTATGACCTTTGCCTTCGTATCCTTTGCAAGGGCAACTAACTTTGAATCTACCTCTTTTATATTCGGAAAATCTTCATCAACAATATTAACTTCTATATTTGCTATCTTCTGCATCCTGTGAAGTATATCAAGCCCCCTCCTTCCCCTTGCACGTTTTAATGAATCAGAGGAGTCTGCAATATGCTGAAGTTCAACGAGGATAAACCTTGGAATAACAAATACACCTTCCATAAACCCTGTCTCGCACAAATCCGCAATCCTGCCGTCAATTATTACGCTGGTATCAAGGATTTTATTTGCTGTGCTGTATGTAGCAGGGCCGCTGACTATGCCCTTTAAGTTTGCAAACTTAACCTCGCTGCCAACCTTGATTCCAATAACTATGCCAAGATAGGTCATAATGCCTAAGAGAAAGGATTTTACTAAAATAATTATGCCTTGGCTGTCATGAAAGATTGAGTTAAACGGCGCTGAAATCAGGTATGCCGTGATTAATCCAATTACACCGCCTATAACAGCGCCGCTGATATACCTGACAGACGCCCTCTTTAAGGCAAGCTCAATAATGATGCCAATAGCGCTGACTATAATGCCGATAACAGCGCCGATCACAGAAAAACCTGCAATGCCTTCATACTTTGAATATGTAACAGAACCTATCAAGATGCAAAGCAGAACAAAAATTCCTCGTATAATATTTATTCCCATAAGTCCTTCTCCCTTTTATTAAAATTATCAATTTGTTATTTATACGGCAAAGTAAAAAGCTCCAGATGCAAGGCGGAGCGAGGACTCGCACCGCAGCATACATCTTAGTATGTGAGGATGCGAGGCCGAAGCGACAACGCAGCAGATGGACTTTTTACAAAGCCGTAATTATTAGTCCGGTGTTATTGTTAAATACAATGTATTACCGCGCCTGTTTACTAATAATAATACTGTATCTTCTTTTTTTATCTTTGAAACAATATTCCTGTAATCAGCAGTATTGCTTATCCTTTTCTTATTAATCTCCTGAATCACATCGCCTCTTCGCATGCCTGCTTCTGCTGCCGGGCTCCCGGGCTCAATATAAGCAACTACAACACCCTTTGCATTAGAAGGAAGTTCAAGCTGTCTTGCAATATCAGGTGTTACATTTTCAACCTTAATGTTTGCAAAAACATTTTTATACGCATCAAATTCTTCCTTTTCCATACCCCTGCCCAATTTGGCAGTATCCTTTGGAAGTTCCCCGATTATAACATCTAATTCCTTTTCAGTCTTATCCCTAACCACCTTAATCTTGACCTTTGTCCCAATTGGCGTCTGGGCAATGGTATTCCTTAAATGCGCTGCATTTTCAATATTCTTGCCATTAACGCTGATAATTACATCGCCGCGATGTATTCCGCCTTTTTCTGCAGGGCTGGCCTTTACAACATCACTTACAAGGGCGCCTCTTGCCTCCTTTAAACCAAATTGATTGGCAAGCTCTGAATTAAGCTGCTGCACAGAAACACCGAGCCAACCTCTGGTTACCTTTCCGGACTTAATAAGGCTGTCCATTACGCTCTTTACCATATTAGAGGGCACGGCAAAACCTATCCCCTGATAACCGCCGCTCTGGCTGAAGATTGCTGTATTAATGCCGATAAGCTCCCCCCTTATGTTTACCAATGCCCCTCCTGAATTGCCCGGATTTATAGCAGCATCTGTCTGGATAAAATCCTCATAATCTGCTATGCCAACATTAGCCCTTCCAACAGCGCTTATTATGCCCATTGTAACTGTCTGATTAAGGCCAAAGGGATTGCCAACAGCTATAGCAAACTCCCCTACCTGAAGCTTGTCAGAATCGCCCCAAACAATTGTTGGAAGATTATTTTCCTCAATCTTAATAACAGCAATCTCTGTTTTTGGGTCAGCGCCAATCAGCTTTGCCTTAAACTCCCTTTTATCAGACAAAAACACCTTGATTTGCTCTGCATTGTCAACAACATGATTATTTGTGACTATGTATCCGTCTGATGATACTATAACACCTGAGGCAAGGCTCGGCCTTTTTTTCGGTTCACTTTCCCTTAAGAACTCATCCCCAAAAAACCTTCTGAAAAAAGGGTCGTCAAAAAATGGAGAGGCCTGCTGGCTTGGGGTCTTAATTAAAGTGGATATATTAACAACTGCTGGCGTCACTGCCTTTGCTATCTCAACAAATGCCTGGCCTGTCTGTGCAAGCTGTTCCGTTGCCTTTGGGGGAACAGGCTGGCTGTCCCTTGCCTGGCCAAACGGAATCAATCCATAGTGCGCAGAAAGGATTAGACCAATCATCAAACCAACAAAAATAAGCAATATAGAATATAAAAGCCAATGTGTCCTATGATACTTATGCATGAAACCAGACCTCCAAAAACCTGAAAAAATTTATATTATAAACTTATCGTATTATATTATAATGTTATCAATAAAGTAAATATTTTTATTTGACATTTCAGTATATATAACAATATAATCTCTTATTGTAGGCGTTATGCCAGCCTGTATGGGCATGGCATGCCCATACTATAAAAATACAGAAAGGAGCAGTATCTAAATGAAAAGAATAATAGTAGTAGTCATCAGCCTTCTTGCAGTAGTCTTTACACTGCACAATGCCAATGGAGAGGAGAAAAAGAAGATGCAGACGCAAAAGAAAGAAAGGATTGCAGTGATTGAAACAAATAAGGGGACAATTAAGTTTAAGCTCTTTGAGAATGACGCGCCAATCACAGCAAAGAACTTTATAGACCTTGCAAATAAAGGCTTCTATAATAATCTTAAATTCCACAGGGTAGAGCCTAATTTTGTAATACAGGGCGGGGACCCGAAGGGAGATGGTTCAGGCGGGTCTGAAAAAACAATA
>CAKKRA010000224.1 GCA_919902475.1 Nitrospiria bacterium | reverse complement strand
ATCCCCCTCTTTGGAAAAGAGGGGTTAGGGGAGATTTATTTAACATAGATTAATGAGTTTGTATTAGTAGTTTTCTCACTTCACAATAAAATGCGCCCTTCTGTTGCTCTGATAGCAATCCTCATTATGCTCCTTACAAAAGGGTCTCTCTTTGCCATAACTGACTGTGCCTATTCTTGATGCATCAATGCCAAGATTTACAAGATACCTCTTTGCAGACTCTGCTCTTCTTTGGCCAAGTGCAATATTGTATTCTATTGTTCCCCTCTCATCGCAGTGGCCTTCAATAACTATCTTTGTGTTCTTATTCGCCCTAAGGAACTCTGCATTATTCTGCAAAGGCGCCTTTGCATCATCCCTTATAAGAGACTTATCAAAGTCAAAAAATGCATCCTTAAGCTCTAATATCTTCTTTTCTTCTGCTGCTGCTGGTATTGGCTCTTCCTTTGCCGCTGGTGCAGAAGCCTTTTCTTCTACTGCCGGCTTTGCAGCAAGCTCACCCTCTGCCTTTGTTGTTGCCTTCTTTGCACAACCTGAGATTATCACCCCTGCTAAAATTGTTACGAGTATTAAATAAAACCCCTTTTTCATTTTACTACCCTCCTTTGATTGTTTTGATTTTTTTTACAGCATATCTTTTTATAAACCACTTTAGCTAATATTTCAACTGTAAAATGTATTTTTAATGAATTTGAGTATTATTCAAGCCATTTATGAAGACTTTCTTTTATATAATTAATTGCATCGCTTTTATTCCTTAATAATCCAGCGCCCCTATGCTCCTCAACATCCTTTAATATTCGGCCTATAACAGGCCCTGGCCTCACATTGAATTTTTTAATTAAATAACTGCCGGAGATAAGCGGCCTTTTTCTTTGTTGTTTATATTCATTATAATAATAATCCAATATCCTTTTTACAACCTCTGTTACTGTTTTATAACTTACAGCCGCAGAGGCAGGGGCTTGGGGCTGTGTTGCCATTGCATCTGCAATTGAAAGGAGCAGCACATCAATGCCTGAATCGCCTGAATCACGGAAGAAGCGGTACATTGCGCGTCTTGTAAGCCCAGTTTTATTTTCATAATATAACTGTGTAAGATACAGCGGCCTCATGTGATTTCCTGTAATCCTGCACACAATCTCTTCGGATTTTGCGCTCATCTTTAGCCTTCTGCATATATCTTTATTTATCTCTGTGCCAACAAGCCAGTGCTGATAAAAGCTTATCTTATCTTCTTCTGTTTTTATAGTTGAGGGCTTGCCAGTATCATGCAGGAGCGCTGCAAACTTTAAAAGACTCTCTCTATTTATGCCCTGCTCTATTTCTTCCCTTAAATGTCTTTTTATTTTATCAGCATATTCTAAAAGATATGATTTAATATCTTTTATTAGAGCCTCAAGATATTCAACAGTCTTCAAAGAGTGCATCCATAATTCATACACATGATAACTCCCCTGCTTAAGCCCTTTCATATCTTTTATCTCTGGAATAATAACATCCAAAAGCCCGTATTCCTCAAGCAGAGAAATATAATAGTGCGACTTTGTATTCTTAAATATCTTAAACAACTCGTCTCTTACACGTTCAGAAGAGACCGTCTTTAAAGAAGGGGCAAGGTTTTTAATGTATTCAATAGTCTTATCTTCTATCTTAAAATCAAAATCAGAGGCAAACCTAAGAGCCCTGAGCATCCTTAGCGGGTCATCAGAAAAGGCATCGGGTTTTATTAGCCTGACAATCTTTTCTTTCAAATCCCTTATGCCATTGTAAGGATCCAAGATTTTCTCCAGTACCAAGCCTCCAGCCTCTATTTTTATTGCCATTGCATTTATTGTAAAATCCCTGTTAGAAAGGTCTTCTGATATATCCTTACCTTTAAATATTGTAAAATCAAATTGAAGGGTCTTTCTCCCATCTTTCTTTACAACCCTTGCAACACCTTCTCCTTTACTAATAACAAAAAAGCTCCCGCCTATTCTATCGGCAAA
>CAKKRA010000223.1 GCA_919902475.1 Nitrospiria bacterium | reverse complement strand
TGTGGTAGTTCCGGTTGTTTTTTCAAAAGATGAATGGGAAAACAGCCCTGAACGTTATTCCTTGCTTGCAAAGGCTGTTGAAATGGAAGGGGTTCCTATTTGAAAGACGATGAAATAGCCACCCTTATAAAATACCGTATAGAACAGGCACAAACCGCCCTTAATGACGCAAAATTTCTTTTGGATGGGAATCGCAGTCCGCAAAGCATTGTAAACAGGGCTTACTATGCAATGTTCTATGCAGCCCTTGCCCTTCTGCAAAGAATTGGAAAGGTTCCATCAAAGCATACAGGCGTAATCAGTTTATTTGACACTGAATTTGTTTTAAAGGGCGCACTTAATAAAGAACTTTCAAAGTCTTTTCATAAGGCGTTTGAGCTGAGGCAGGTTTCTGATTATAAAACCTTTAAGCCAATCTCAAAAGAAAAGGCTGAAGAGACTTTGAATAATGCAGTCTATTTTGTTGAGGCTGTTTTAAAATATCTTTCTTAACAATAATATCAAAATTATAGTAAAATCTGGGTCAAAGGCAATAAAGTTTCACATCCCTACCAGCCCTCTTACAAAGCAAACTCCAGAAAATACTGATATGGCAAGAAGTCCAGCGACCTGATGAGCCGGTAGCCTGCTTTCTGGAACTCCTTTTTTACCTCTTCCTTTGATATCTTGTGCGCCGATGAGCGCGGGCCGACTGGGAGGGGCTTTTTGTAAAAGTCCACAATAACAATCCTGCCATTGGGCTTTAGCGCAGCGGTGAGCCTCTTTAAATAGTTCAACCTGTCTTCAATATGATGGTATGTATCGCATATAAATATGACATCAACAGACTTGGCTGCCAATTCAGGGTCATCCGGCTTAACAACCCTGGCCTCATAATTCTTTAAGCTTAGCTTGCGCGCATCCTCTTTCATATACTCTGCCATAGAAGCCTCTATATCAAGGCCAATAGCCCTGCCCTGAGGGCCAACAGCCTTGGCAAAGAGCCTTGTGAAGTATCCAGTACCTGCGCCGATATCTGCAACAACATCTCCTGATTTCAGATTCATCTTTTGCACTACCTCATCAGGCTTCTGCCATTCAGCCCTGTCAGGGGACTCAAATATATCTGCCCATTTCTGTATGTCATTGAACTGCTGTTGGGCATGGGGTTGCTGATGTTTTTGCTCCCCTGCGCATACTGTTGCTGGATATGCAAGAAATAATATAAGAAAAAGAGCTATCAGTTTTTTAGCAAGAAACTTTGGGTTCATCTTCTTTTACCTCCATGTCTGCCGAGAGGCAGGTTAGCTATCTCCATACTCACGGAGTTCGGAGTTTTTTATTTGGGACATTTTTAGGTACATTTTTCACCTTTTAGGGACATTCTAATTCGAGCCACGAAACGAGCCAAACTTTAAATTTTCAAGCCATTTTATGCGCCATATTTCAGATTTGTGCGCCATTTTTTAGTATTCATGTAGTAAATCGTGCAATTTTACCAATAATCGTGTAATCCTTTCAAAGGATATTTCCGCCATAAATTCCGCCATTTTTATTTCGGTAATTATTTCGGTAATTTTTCACTTATTTCGGTAATTCAGTTTTAGCTCTAAAATAAGCTCCTTTAGTCTGGCCAATCTTTTCTATAAAGTTTTTTGAAATAAGTCCACCAATATCCATTCTTGCTGTTTTATCAGTTACATTAAATTTTCTGATGTATTGACTAATAGTAAATGTCTTTTTCTCATTCACCATCAAGCTCAGCGCATCTATTTGTCTATTATTTAATCCCAATTCCCTCAGGTCTACCTGTCTCTCCTTGGGTATGCTGGGAACTAAGTCTAAAATCTTGTCTCCTGGCCCATAAAACTTTACCACAAAGAAATCCCCTTCCTCCTTGAATTCAGGCTTTGATAATCCGTGTTCCTTCAAAAGTCTTTTCATCTTGCCGATGCCTGTGCCGAATTTCTCCATATCCTTTGTCTCATGGAATATGTCACAGATTATCTTATTCCTCGTGGCGTGATGGCCTTCTAAACTTCTGATATTCAGACCCGGCAGAAGACTGCCCGGGCTGCTTACCTCTATCCTGTCATCAAATATGGAAAACATGATTGGCGACCAGCGATATGTATAATCTCTATGGGCAATGGCATTGATAACAGCCTCTCTTATCGCCTCATAGGGATATTCAGGTATATCAACCCGTTTGAATTCAACAACCTTGCTTGCCAAGCGAGTATTCCTTTTAAAAAATAATTCAACCTCGTCAAGCATTTTATAAATCGGTCCTTTAATTTCTTTTGAGTCAATAAATTCAGTTCGTGTGACGCCTCTAAAGCGTGCAATCCTTATTTCATTCTGAGGGATATATTCGGTAGGATTTTTCCCAAAGAAAAGCAAGCAGGCATTGGTCGGTTTAAGTTTGCCGTCTTCTTCTTTTACTACCTTTAAGGTTTTTATAAGAAAATCTTTTATAGAAATCTTCGGGACATCAACCTTGAGCTTTACTGCCCTGTTTTCTAAGAAATCTTTTACCTCATTTTCAGCTATTGTTTTGTATTCTGCTTCATGACGGAGTGTCTGGTCAAAAGGAGTTCTGTTTAATATTCTTTTATCGTCAAGATAAGAGATAAGGCTGTTAAGAACTTGTGATTTTAATTCATCGGTATTAGTAAAGCGTTTGTAGACAAAAGAGTCTTTAACCATCTTAATGAACCTCTGCGTATCTTTGTCCCTTTTGGAATCATCTCTGCCTTTAATAAAGATGATGCTTTCCCTCTGACGTTTTGGCTTAATAAAATGTCTGAATTCCCTTTCCGTTGCAGAAATACCGTCTTTGCCTTTAATCCCGTATTCATTGCCAATAATCCCAATATAAATATCGCTATTATCTACCTGTTTGAGATAGGTTGAAGCAGGCGGTTTGCCCTTTGCTGGCAAATCTTCAAAAAGAAAAACATCGAATAACTCTTTCAAGGTTTGGCTGCTGGTTATTATATCTTTTACTGCAAATCTTTCTTCTTTAAGCTCTCTCTGGTTGGCGCTGACAAATATCCTATATTTGCTCATATCGCAAACAGCCTCTTTTTTGTTTTGTTAATAATGTCTTTTGGTTCGCCCAATGCTTTTAGAGCCTTAAGCCCTCCTGCATTAGCCACAACAGGGAGCGGAACAGATTGCTTTCTCAAACCTTCTCTATGTTCATACTCATCTGCACAGCTTTATAAGAGTGCGTCAATGCGCCGATTGAGATGATGTCAACGCCTGTTAAGGCGACATCCCTGACATTTTTTAAGTTGATATTTCCGGATGCCTCAACTACAGCCTTTTTGTTTATCATGGCAACTGCCTTTTTCATCATTGGTATTGACATATTATCAAGCATGATTATATCTGCGCCTGCTGTTATTGCATCCTTTACCTCTTTCAGACTCTTGGCCTCCACCTCTATCTTCATAGTATGCGGGATGTTTTGCCTTGCCATTGCAACCGCCTTTTTTATGCCTCCGGCTATACTAATATGATTATCCTTTATCAGCACAGCATCATAAAGACCAAAGCGGTGATTATGGCCGCCGCCCATTAAGACTGCATACTTCTCAAAAATGCGAAGATTAGGCGTTGTCTTTCGTGTATCAACTATCTTTGCATCTGTTCCCTTAACTGCCCTTACAAAGCTATTAGTGAGCGCTGCAATACCTGATAACCTTTGTAATATATTTAATGCAGTCCTCTCGCCTGTTAATAGCGGCCTTGCCTTTCCAGAAATCTTAGCAATAACCTTTCCCTTTAATACCTTTGCGCCGTCTTTATACGCAGCAGAAAACTTCATATCCTTATCTAATTGTCTGAACACCTCTTCAGCAATCTCCAGACCTGCTATTACTGCATCCTCTTCTAATACAATAGCCCCTCTTGCCAATGTCCTTTCAGGGACTATTACATTGGTTGTAATATCACCGCTGCCTATGTCCTCTGCAAGCGCATTTTTTACAAAGGCTGTAATTTGTGATTTTGGAATTTTCATGTTTTTAGAGCCTCTATCTTCCTGATACCAGACTCTATCTTACTCAGCTTCTCTGCAAATTCCTTATACATTTCTTTTTCCTTTATTACAACCGCCTCTGGCGCCTTGTCTACGAAGTCCTGATTTCCAAGTTTCTTATTAACAAATTCAATCTCTTTTTTAATCTTCTCTGCCTCTTTCTGCAGTCTGCTCAATTCCTCTGCAAAATCCACCAGACCCTCAATTGGAATATATACCTCCATATCCTTTAATATCCCAGTTGCAGACATCTTTGGCTTTTCAATATCAGTGCCGATTTTAACGCCCTTTGCCCTTGTTAAGAATTTTATATAGTCAGTATATTCTTTAAAAAAATCTGCCCTGTTCTCATCTGCTGTTTTAAATAAAACATCTATCTCCACAGATGGTTTGATGTTCATCTCACCGCGTATATTTCTAACAGAGCTTATTGCATCCTGAAGAAGCCTCGCCTCATCTTCAATACGATTATCAATCAATTTATCCCCTACAACTGGAAATGGCGCTGTCATTATGGATGATATGCTTGCAGCCTCGCCAAATCTTGGCAGCCTCTGCCAAATCTCCTCTGTTATAAACGGCATAAATGGATGCAGAAGCCTTAAAGAAGACTCAAGCACATGAATCAGCACTGTCTGTGTCATTGCAACTTTGTCTGCATCTTCCTTCTTGTTTAAGACAGGTTTAATAAGCTCCAGATACCAGTCGCAGAACTCGTGCCAGATAAACTGATAAACGCCATTTGCAGCCTCATCAAACCTGTAGCCTTTTAATGCCTCTGTTGTATCCTTTGTCAATCTGTTCAGTCTGCTTAAAATCCATTTATCAAAAAGATTTTGTGAATCAATAGTCTTTGCCTTAAAATCCTTATCTATATTCATCATGGCAAATCTTGATGCATTCCATAGCTTATTGCAGAAGTTTCTGTAGCCCTCAATCCTCTCCTCTGAGAGTTTTATATCCCTTCCAGGCGATGCCATTGCAGAGAGTGTAAAACGCAGGGCATCTGCGCCGTATTTGTCTATCATTATTAATGGGTCTATTACATTGCCTTTGGACTTGCTCATCTTCTGTCCCTCTGCATCACGCACAAGCGCATGTATATACACATCCTTAAAAGGCGCATCATTCATAAATTTCAGGCCCATCATAATCATCCTCGCAACCCAGAAGAAGATGATATCAAAACCTGTAACAAGCGTATCTGTTGGATAGAATGCAGACAGCTCTTTAGTCTTCTGAGGCCAGCCGAGTGTAGAAAATGGCCAGAGCGCAGATGAGAACCATGTATCAAGCACATCAGGCTCCTGAATCATATTGCTGCCATTGCACTTTGGACACTTTGGTTTGCCTTTGCTAACAATCGGCTCAACTGATTTATCAATAATGCATCTGTCCACAGAGCCGAGTATCTCTTCATGCGTCTTGCCGCTTTTTCTAAGGGCTGTATAACTTGTGCCTGAGGGCTTATCATGGGAAAAGATTGTAATCTTATCGCCAAAGCAGTCGCAGCAATACCATGCAGGTATCTGATGCCCCCACCATATCTGCCTTGATATGCACCAGTCCTTTATATTCCTCATCCACTCAAAATATGTATTCTCCCAGCCTTTAGGGATAAACCTTATCTTCTCATCTTCAACTGCCTTAATTGCCTCTTCTGCCAATGGCTTAATCTTTACAAACCACTGGAGCTTTACAAGAGGTTCAACAATTGCCCTGCACCTGTAGCAATGGCCGACTGCATGCTGATGCGCCTCTTTTTTAATTAGATAGCCCTCTTCCTCAAGCTGTTTTACTATTTCCTTTCTGCACTCCTCCCGCTTCATGCCTTTGTATTTGCCGCCTGCCTCAGCAGTCATATTGCCAGAATCATCTATCACAACAATCTGAGAAAGATTGTGCCTCTTTCCCATCTCAAAATCAGCAGGGTCATGTGCTGGCGTTACCTTTACAGCGCCTGTTCCAAATTCCATATCAACAACCGCATCCTCAATAACAGGTATCTCCTTGTTTGCAATTGGGAGAAAAAGCTTTTTGCCTTTTACATTTTTATATCTCTTATCATCAGGATTTATAGCAACAGCAGTATCTCCGAGCATTGTCTCTGGCCTTGTTGTTGCAACTACAACAGCATCCTTGCTTCCTATTATTGGATAGCGGATATGATAAAGTGCGCCTGTTGTGTCAACAGAATCCACCTCAAGGTCTGATAAGGCAGTGTGGCATCTTGGACACCAGTTGATAATATAATTGTCTCTATAGATTAGCCCTTCATTATATAGCCTTACAAAGACCTCTTTAACAGCCTCTGAAAGGCCTTCATCCATTGTAAATCTTTCTCTATCCCAATCGCAGGATGAGCCGAGCCTTTTGAGCTGTCTTATTATTGTTCCGCCTGACTCTTCACGCCACTTCCATACACGCTCAATAAACTTATCTCTCCCGATTGCATGCCGATTAGTCCCTTCATTTGAAAGCTGTTTTTCAACAACATTCTGCGTTGCAATGCCAGCATGGTCTGTCCCCGGCATCCAGAGTGCGTTGTATCCACTCATCCTTTTCCATCGGATAAGTATATCCTGAAGTGTGTTATTTAAGGCATGTCCCATGTGAAGCGAGCCTGTTATATTAGGCGGCGGGATAACTATTGTATAAGGCTTCTTGTCTGAATTTTCATCAGCATGAAAAAAACCCTTTTCCAGCCAGAAGCTATACCATTTATTTTCTACATCCTTCGGCTCATAAGTCTTACTCAATTCCTGTGTCATTTCGCAATAAAACACTCCTTTTCATAAAATTAATCCCTCTCTCCCATCCCTTGACGGGAGGGGACAAAGGGGAGGGTGAAAAAAGCCCATATCTTCAGTTAGATAATATAAAATTGGTAGGTATGATAACATCAAAGCGAGGTGTTGTAAAGAGACAAAAGGAATTTAGAAGGGTATTGATTTTTTATAAAAGATAAGAAAGAAGGGTTAAATTATATTTGAAGATCATCCATTTTTTGAAGGGGTTTTTCTTTCCAGTATTCATCAAACGGAAAGTAATCTATCAGATCATCACCCTTGAGCAAAAAGATAATCTGCTGCTCTTTCAGCCCATGGAGAACAATATCAGAAGGCCCATCGCTGATAACTACATGGTAAATGATATTTACAGAATACCTTTCCTGACCATTTATGTTTTCAAATTTGATGAGTGAAGAGCTAATAAGCTTTCTCTCAATTTTAGCATCATCACTTAGACTGACCTCAATAGCATGATTAACAAACCAGCCCTTTAGCCATGGCTGGATTATCTCAATAAAAGTGTTCTGCCTCTCTTTGGATATACCATCCTCAGCAGGCACATTGCCGGATATTGCAACAGATAAGATAAGTACGAGGATTATAGCAATGATTTTAGGATGCCCCTTATTTTTATAAAACCAATTAAACATTATTATTTCCCCCTTAATTCAAGCCTCCTAATACATATTATAGCATATTTCATGCCAAAAAAAAATATTAACAAAATTGAGGAGTTATGATACAGAAAGAGACTTGCACAAACTGAAAATGACAAAAAATGTCAGGATAGAAACAAAATAATGGATAGGTTTATAACTTCCATGAATAGGTTAAGTAGGGGCGAGGCGATATTTCGCCCCTGCTAATCAAACTTTTTTGAAAATGTCTGTTTATTTTGTAAATTATCGCATTAAAAGGTTTTACTCTTTTTCTTGCCTTTTTCCTGTTCAGGGGTTTTTAGCTCTTTAAGAGTTGTTTCAAGTTCAGCTATTTTATCTTTTCTAAAGCGTAATTCAGAACTTTTTATATATTCCAGAAATTTTTCATCAGTCATTTTTACTGAGTCAATCCCGAGCTCATTAGTAAGTTTAATTTTGAATTCATTGTCAAATTCTGCTTTTTCAATATTTTTAGCTTTATAAAAATAAATTGGTTTCAAACCTTTTGCACCCTTAAAATTTGCTTCAGTTAAATCTGAACCTACAAAAAAAACATCATTAAATTCTACCGCAGAGAATGACGCTCCCTTAAAAGAAGATATATGATTAAATAGAGATGCAGTTATCTTACAATCAATAAACCTGCTTTTTGTAAGGTCAGAGAAAGTAAAAAGCGTATCTATTATAATTGCTCCATCAAATGTAGCTTCTTCTATTATGCTATTTGAGATGGCAGACCTTTCAAAATTTGATTTCTTAAAATTTAGGCCAAACAAACGTGCACTGTTAAGAGAATTTAGATAAAAATTCAGGCTTTCTATAGGATAATATTTTGTTACATCCAAAAAAGCAGCAATAAAGTCTGCATTTACCTGTTTATGCATGCTTAATTCACTAAAATCCTTTTCTCTTTTAAGATAGGCATCCTGCTTCCTCTTCATCTCTTCTTTTATATTATCAAGAATTGTTTTATCTACTTCTTTTGCCTTTAATCTGGTAGCATATTCATTTTCTTTCTGGAAATATTCTTTTTGGCTATCATCTTTCCATTTTTTTAATGCATAATTTTGTATGAATATATTTCTATCTACATCCAATAATTTCTGAATAATCTTTTTATATTCATCGTGTTCTTTCTTTTTAATTTTCATCAAACTACCTTTAATAGCGTTCAAAACATTATAGTCAAGCTCTACGGACACCCTGTTTATAAGTATATCAATTGCATTATCAGTATTTTCATTCCCGCTTTTATTAAATACATACGGCCAGCGGCTTCCCTCTTTTATAAATGTCCCCATATTTGATGCAGCGGCAAGGCGCTCCTCTTTATTTTCTGAAGAAAGCAATTTAACTATAGAACGAAAATTTTCGTCAGAGCTTTTACGCATATAATCGCTAAATTGAGTATTTGCTGTAATGATTAGTGTTATTAAAGGTATGAAAATTGAAATAATATTTTTATATGGTTCTATTAATTCTGCAAAGATCTTCTTCTTTTCAGCCATGTTTCCCTCCTTATCTATTTAGTTCAAATTCTTAATCATCCCCACTGGCACACTGCCATTTCCCTTCCTGATATTACCCCAATCCCATGACCGCCGTTTACCCATGAGCCGCAAAAGGGTCTTGCTATCCTATTGTTTTCAGCTTCTTATAATAGCACCTGATGCTCCTTGTATCTGATGCAACAACACACTGATTGCAACTGACGCATGAAGCAGACTCAGTTATTCCATCCCTGAATTTATTTGGAAGGTCAGGCTCGCGAATCAACGGCCTTGCCATTGATACAAAATCTGTTTTCTTTGCCTCAATAGCATCTTCCATAAATCTTTTAGTGCGCATGCCGCCTACAGTAATGACAGGCAGGGAAACCGCCTGCTTTACCTTTGCAGAGGCGTCAAGGTTGTAGCCCTCTGTAAAT
>CAKKRA010000222.1 GCA_919902475.1 Nitrospiria bacterium | reverse complement strand
GAATCAGCGTGGTGAAGATGATCCGCGGCACGGTGCCGCCCACGAGGACGGGATTGGATACCGCTTTCTCGCCGAGCGAGCCGGTGGTGGCAGTGAGCAGGTTGTCACGCCAGCCGAGACACTTGCCGGTGGAGGTGTTGTCGCAGGTGCAGGAGTCGATATTATTCACCGTACACCAGTTGATGGCGTCGTTGGTCACCTGCCGCACCGTGATCGAGTTGACCGTGGTGGCGGTGCTGATCGTTTGCGGCAACAGCTTGGAACGCGGTATTTGGGAGACGTCTCCTCTGTCCCAGATGCCGTAAAAGGTCTGTATTGGGCTGGTGTTGGCTTGGTTGTCGCTGGTGGCGATATACCGGCCGGTGCCGAAGTAGACCATGTAGCCGCTCTGGCCGTCGGGGTGTGCACCTACCTCTTGCTGGACGGTAATGGGCTGTTCTATGGTGTTGGCGGTGGTGCCGTCCGTGGCCTTGAACAGTGGTTCGGAGGCCGACCAGTTGCCCGGGTTGTTGCCGCTGATGTCCACCTTCCACAGGTTGCCGCGCAGGTCGCCGGCGTACACGCGGTCGGCGACGTAATCGCCATTGGTGTCCACCACCGCGGGCATGGACAGGCCGTTGCTGTTTCCGGTCGCTGAATATCCGGGAGCTACCAGGGGGATCTCCTTGAGCATCACTCCGGTGACGGCGTTCGCGATGTACAGCACGGCGTTCTCGTTGGCGCTGTTGTAGCCGTTGCCGAAGATCACCGCCCAGGCGTGGGAATTGGCATCGGTTTTCACCTTGGCGATCGTCGGCTGGCCATATACATAGCCCATGTTCGAGACGTTGGCGCCGGTCGCCGGCATTTCCCAGAGCGCGATTTTGGCCGCGTTGTTTTCGTTGAACGCGAGTAGCGCGGTGGAGATACCGGAAGTGGTGACGCTGCCATCGGGATCGGTGACATCGAGCGCATAAATTCCCTTGCCGCCACCGCCCAGGCCGCCGGCCAGGACCGGGCGCCAGCAGCCGGTAGTGCAGACGCTACCGACGTTGGTGAAGGTCCCGTAGGCA
>CAKKRA010000221.1 GCA_919902475.1 Nitrospiria bacterium | reverse complement strand
TGCACATTTAACATCCTTGTGCTTGCCTGTAAGCTTAAAATTAAGATTCTTTTCATGTTTGTATGTTGACGGTTTCCACTCCTTTGTCTTATGGCACTCTGTGCATTTTAAATCTGCAAACTGCTCTTTATGTAAATTCTTATGGCAGTCAATGCACTCAGCGCCTATATTCTGATACAGCCCTTTCCTATGGCACTTTGCGCATAAAACATCCTTGTGCTTGCCAGTAAGTTTGAACTTCTTATTTTTCTCATGGTCATACTTAGAAGGCTTCCAGCCTTCTGATTTATGGCACTCATCGCACTTTCTGTCAAGGAACTGGTCTTTATGCTCGTTCTTGTGACATTCACTGCATACTGTTGTAGTTCCCTTGAATTTATCGTCTCTATGGCATTTAGCACATTCAACATCCTTGTGCTTGCCTGTGAGCTTGAATTTCGGTTTTTCAAAATGGTTGTAGATTGCCGGCTTCCATGCCTTAACATCATGGCACTCAAGGCACTTCTTGCTTCCAAACTGGTCAGCATGTCTGTTCTTATGACAGCTTGTACACTCCTGATTAAGCCCAAGATATGAACCCTTTGTCCCGTGGCATTTGCTGCATTTGCTTTTGATGTCATAATGTTTGCCTTCAAGTTTGTACCCTGTCTTCTCATGCTCAAATTTATCCTTATCTATTTCAACAATGCTGAAGTGCTTTCCCTTATGGTCTGTGTGGCATTTGAAGCACTTCCCCTCTGCCTTTGCATGGAGACCCTTGCCTTTTGCTATTCTCTCCCGAATCTTATTATGGCAGTCAAGACACTTTGAATCGGGAACACCACCACCAAGCTGATGGCACTTCGTACAATTATTAATGCCTTCAATATCAGAGTGAGCATTTGACAATTTCCCGGGACTTATCAGACCGCCAATGCCCTGTCCCTTTTCCTCTGCAAGGATATTGCCTGAGTAAATCCCAAAGCTCCATAAAAATATTAATATGGTAATTATTTCTTTCCATCTTAATCTTCTAAAACCCTTATAATGCAGAAGTATCATTTAATATTTTTGTTAATTTAAGTTATAAGCCGCTCTCGTTGAGTATGCCTGTTTTTTAGGCATCAGAAAAAATAAGTCTCCCTGCCTCTAAATTAGGGGCTTTTTGCAAATAGTACTTATAAGTAGGTTTATTCCCCCTATTGATTGAATCTGAAACTACGCTCAAAACTTTCAGCAGCGTATATGCATATTACTACTTTATAGAAATAATCTCGGTGATTGCTGTCACAATTGGAGATTTAAAATTTTAATATGATTATTTAAAGAAATTATACTTGGGCTGCTATTATATACTTCTAAAGGGGGAGGCATCTAACACATAATGCCTGTTTTTCATATACTTAATTACGCCTTCTCTTTTCAACTCCTTTATTCCCCTTGTTACAGACTCCCTTGATATCCCGATCATGTCCGCAAGAAATTGATGAGTAAGTTTAATATTAACAAGAACACCGTCATTTAAATAAACACCGTGTCCTTTTGAGAGTTCGTAAAGCTGATCAGTAATCCTTTCTTCAATACTTTTAAAAAGAAGCCCGTCCATGTGATGTTCTGCCTCTACAAGCCTTGAACATAATGTGTTAATAAAGCTAAAAGCAACCTTTGGCATCTTCTCTAAAATACTTATTGTATCACTCCTTGATAAAGCAGCAAGCCTGCAGTCAGTAACAGCCCTTGCATTTATGCATCTCTCCTTGCCAATCAATATGCATATCTCGCCAAAGAAATCGCTTTCTTTTAAGAAGCCTGCAATCTTTTCCCTTCCATCCATTGTCAGTTTTGTAATCCTTAAATTACCTTCCTTAACCATGAACATTGCATCAGCAGCATCCCCCTGCTTTAATATCAGGCAGCCCTTTTTATAATAACGCTCAACAAGCATCCCATCAATTGTGTTTAATTCCTCATCAGTCAAGTCCTTAAATATAGCAACCTTCTTTAACAAGCCAAGATTACTCATTTAACCCACACCCCTTTCATAAATGTTAGCCCCTCACATTATAAAAATCTCTACACCTTCCTTCCGATAAGTATTTAAATAAGCAAGTTCTATGCCAACATCCTCTCTTCCTGATGCCGCTATCAATGGATTCTTTTTAAGTAGCTGATTTATATAATGTATTTTGTCAATTCTAACCTTCATCTGTAATAATGGAATTGGTACTGTAATATGACAACTGTCTTAAAGAACAGACATATCTATATTCAATTATGTATTATATTTCATTCATTTATTACTTATTCAGGCTTAACAGTAATCAGCTCTGTCTTATCGTAGGGACAATATACATAGTCAGATGGAAATATTCTGCCGTCCTTTGGGCACTTCTTTGCAGTTCCAATATCAGTGCCAAATATAATCCTTGATATCTCTGAAAAGGCTACAATATTCTCTGAAACCCTGTTATTTATCTCGTCAAAAAACTCATAGCCGAAATGGCTTGAAGGAAAATATGCATTCTTGAGTGTATACTGCTTGCCGTCCCTTTTTATAATTACTATATCGCCGCTCTTCTTAACCAATTTTGAGTGGTCAAAGGTATAGGCAACATCAGATGTCAAAAACTGCACCTCTTTTATATCCGCTATCTTTATCTTTATATTATTCTCCTTATAGTCACCGATGATGGCCTCATTCGGCTCTAAGGTTTTTGTGAATTTCTTTGTCTTGATTACAGTGCCGTTTCTTTTATAAATCACACCGCCTATTATTGCCTTTGAAAATGAATTTGAAGCAGTACCTAAAATAAAGGCGCCCATTAAAAAGAATATAAATAACCTTTTCATAAATTTACTCCTCCTTTGTCCCCCTTTAGTAAAGGGGAATATATTTGGATTCCCCTCTTAAAGACATTTTAGCAAACATTGTGTTTTCTATGCTTAATATAAGGTTAGTCCTGTTAATTAATCTTGTCAAGTATTTTTAATTGACTTTATTGAAATTATGCATAAAATATTGATAAAAAAACATTTAGAGGAGGCAATATGGCGCTGACAGAAGAAGAAAAGAAAAGAATTAAAGAAGAAGAGCTTTTCAGGGCAAAGATTAGCGGCGAGATTTCAGGCCAGAAGAAGGTTAACTGGAAGACATATTTTATCTCTGCGCTGATAATATGGGCAATAGCCATACTATTGATCGTCTGGTACTATCTCCTTCCAATGGCAACTCAACAGCAGCAGGTAACAGGCGTCTACAAGATAGATTCAAAGGTATATATATCAGGAAGGGATAAAAATGGAAATCTGGTAAAAGAAATGATTGAGTTTTTGGACAGGCCAAGTAATGTTAGCGGAGAGCCTATAATAATTGGAATGGTTAAGAACGGCGCACAGGTAAAAATCATAGACAGGCAGATATGGTATTATGTAACTATTGTTGATGAAAAGGGAGAAGGCAAATCAGGATGGGTATCAGAAGCCTTTGTCAGGCCTCATGACATTTAAGCAGCCTTAAAGAGCAGGGCAACGATTATATGGATTATCATTATATTAAACATAATCCATGCAAATATCCTGTGGAATATTATCCAATAGTCAAGAAGCTGCTGGGCAACCTGAAGCAAAACAATCTTACGGATAGTCATTGCCTGCTCCTTTATTAGTTTATAGACCTCCCTTCGCGGCTTAAATGGTATCCTAAACTTAAAAAGGAGTTTCATCCGCATATTAAAGAAACGGAACGGCCTTAAAAAATCCCCTGCAACCAGATATATGAGTGATTTAAGGCCGCTGTGGACTGCCACCTTTTTCATGCCGCTTAACTCTTCTACAATAGAATGTATTAATATGCCGTTATGAAAAAATTTGTCGATCCTCTTTGAAAGCGCTTCACTTTCATCCTTCAGCCTCCTGAGATCTTCCTCGTAATTTGATATTCCCATAGGTATCTGAACATATATATATCTTCCGACTATGCCGCTGACCATAACAACCACCATGCTCCAGAAGCTGACAGCAACTATGCCGCCAAGCTTATATGTAGTGTGATAGGTGATCAATATAGGGCCAAAAAGTCCCAAAAAGATATGAAGATCAAGCCATAACTTTCTTGCGCCAATGCCTTGCAAAGATTTTATTCTTCTTCTTATGGTATAAAGCTGGGTAAAAACCATCATTCCGCCGCCAGCGTATCCAAGCCAGTGGCCTATTCCCTTGCTCGGAAAAATTTCCTGAAAAAACCACCAATAAGAAAATACTAATGCAATTAATATTGTAATGCTGTATGAAAAGATAATTGATATGTATTGAAGAAGTCTATTCATAATTATTGCAACGGATTAGCAACCTTCACACCCTTTGGCGGCTTGAAATCAAAGACTGAATCAGAAATAGCGGTATTAAACTTCATATTTTTAAATTCAATAATTGTCATGTCATTATTCCTTTCAAAAAGCTCTGTCTTATAAAGCGCGCCATCCTCTTCAAACCATAGATGTATCTTTTTGAAGAAATTAGAAATAGCTGCATCCTTTGGAATAAGCTGCAGAACAATAATATTTTTATCAGATTTCTTAACCTTTTTTAAAAATAAAACATCATAGCTTTTCTTCATTTCCTCTCCGCTCTGACCCATGCCTATAGCCATCTTTTCAAAGATGCTTTTTATCTCTGCCTTTTGCGACAAGTCAAATTTTGTTGCCTCCTTTAAATCAGGCAGATAAAACCAGACAATGTTGCCATTTACAATCATTGTATTTTTTTCCGGCTCTTTATATTCCCATACCATCCTCTGCGGTCTCTTAAAATACATTGTGCCTTTTGATACTACCTCATTCTGCAATAGGCTTAGTGACTTTCTCTGAACAAACTGTCCCTTCATTGTTTCTACTGATTTTTGCTTTTCATCAATCTTTTTTAATATAGCATTTAGCTCATTATCAGCAAAGGCTGTGTCAGCAGGAATACTCATAGCAATAAGCAACACATAAAATAATCTCTTTAAATACAATCTTTTCCCTCCTTAGAATATAAAAGGCTTAATTGTGTATAATACCACAACAGCATAATAATTAACAACCTTTCAATCTATTTTGTTTTGAAATGGGAATATATGGAAACATAAGTTCCATAAGTAATTGCACCACTTTGGGTATAATACCTATAGGAGGGA
>CAKKRA010000220.1 GCA_919902475.1 Nitrospiria bacterium | reverse complement strand
CCGCTTAAAAATTAAAAATACTTTTCCCTCAATTAATCATCACCCTCTCTCACACCTTCACCCCCTCAACTACCTCAACATGTAAATGGGAAGTTCAAATCTTCATTCGTTACATTTCTTTGACCCCCTATTTTTCTTTAGATACAGGTTTTGTCTGAGATCTCTCAATATGTGGCAAATGTTAAGGCCGATTTTGTGAAAAAAGGCTAAAAACCTTGACTTATATATTTCTATGGAGGTATAATTAATTTAAATAATGCCTCTAATAAAAACAGAGAAGCAAAAAGATAATCTGGCTAAATACCTATTCGATGTGTCTAAAATTACTCTTGTAGGATTGGGTGTGCCTATAATTAAGCTTTTGGAGGGGACTGATGTAGCTGATACTTTGATAGCACTAAGTTTTGCATCTGGAATATTTGCTACGGGTATATCTTTTTTCTGGGCATATACTCTTGACGGGAAAAAACTTAAGAGAATTGGGAGATAATAAAAATGATTTTTTTTATTGCTATAACAGCTTTAATAGGTATTGTTTCACTTATTGGTTTACTCTATACTATTCTTAGCAAGAAACAGAATGCAGTCTTTAAATCCAAATCCTTTAAAGAGGCACCAAGTGTAGAAGACTTCAGGTCTTTTAAAGAGACCGTGGCTGAATTAGAAAAAAAACACATCCAAAATATCTTAGAAGAATCAAAAGTATTTGGTAAGCCGGTTACGGCTGTTGAATTAAAAACAAAGAGAAAAACAAGAGAGCATCCAAAAGAAGCAGCAGCACATTAGCTCCCCCTGCCTACCCGCTACCAATCTCAGACACTCAGCCTCCCGTGGTAAGACTTTAGGACTACTGATTTCCGATAAAAATGCCCTGTTTTGGGGAATAAGCGGGGAATAAGCGGGACGCTTCCCATATTTTTCAAACATGAGATGAGAACTTTTCTACTGCAGAGCCGCTTTATGCCGGGGATAGCAATAGCCGTAGCCGAAAAAATCTTGACTATACCCCCAATAGCTATATATAATGTTCTTAAGCATAAAATAAGTATAAAAATAAATATTAGACGCAAATAAGGAGCTAATAACCATGAAAAGAGTAACTGCAACCGATACCCTTGAACTATCAATACCAGAAAGAGTTCAACTGGTGGAAGACATTTGGGATACCATCGCAGAAAAAACCGAATTGGTCGAAATAACCAAAGAGGAGAAAAAGATAATTAATGAAAGATTGGAGGCTTACCATAAAAACCCTGAATTAGGCTCTCCATGGGAAGATGTTTATAATAGGTTAGTGAGCAGGCAGTGAAATATAAGGTCATTGCAAAATCATCTATCTTATTGAGGAAGAAAAGATAATAGTCCTTGCGGTAATTCATGGCAAGAGAAGCCCTGATTTATTGAAAAAGAGAATAGACAGCATCTAACAAGACACTCCATAAAACAACGAAATGCTTTGAGAAAATAATTAATCTTAGATGCTGCTGAGTATCTGGAAGACATGAGAATGCTGCCAGGCAATCGGCTGGAGAAGCTTTCTGGTAATCGTTAGGGGCAGCACAGCATCAGGATTAACAAGCAGCGGAGGATATGTTTTCGTAAATCTTGACAAAATATCCTTTCATAGATAATATTTAAATAGGAGGCATTAATGCCTGAATACCTGCCCTTTGTGCTGGTTGGAGTAGCAGTTGTTCTTCTGTTAGTTTGGAGCATTAAAACTCAAATTAAGAGAAATCGCAGATTAAAGGCAGCATTGGAGCAGCTCGGCTTCCAGCCATGCCCTGAAAAGAAGAGTTGGCTGGAGGAAATTGTTACTCGTATAGAGAATAATAAAGAATTTCGCTACGAGGTGAGGGAGCCCAAGCGTTTGCCTGGCGAGCCAGCCGTATACTATTATATTAAATACCGTCATGGAGGAGTTCGCGAGAATGCGGATGCAGAGGAGGAGATATTATTCCCTCTAAAGCGTCCTTCATCAGATGGTCTTATTCTGATAGTAAAGCCTTCGTCGCTCGCCCCCGGTCTTGCCACTCGCATGATTGGCGCTATTGCTACTGCACAATGGGATGCCCAGCCAGATGATCTCCAGCGCCTTGAGCTTCCTCCAGATCTCAAAGATACCAATCTAATGGGAGCCCTCGGCCCTCCAGGTGTAAGCCTCTATAATCTCATAGACATGAGCGCGCTCAGCGTTGTGCAAGGCCTCGGTGATGCAGGCGGGATGATGGTGCGGTTTCGCGACTCTTGGTGCTCTGTTGCCAGCGCCAGTGCACAGATTCCATTTTGTCTTGAGGAGCTCGTAGGTCGCATCCGGCCGCTGCTCTGAGGTGTTGCACTGAGCGATTCAATTCAATATTTTATGAAGATTATCTATTACTCTTTCGGCAAAATTGATATTAATGGCAAGGCTTATACATCTGATGTAATCATATATCCTGATAGAATTGATGCGTCGTGGCGGCGGAAGGAGGGGCATTATCTTCAGATAGATGACCTGACAGATGCTGTAAAAGAAAAGCCAGAAATAATTATAATCGGCACCGGATATTATGGGGTTATGAAAATTTCAGATGAGGCGCTCAGTTTTCTTACATCAAAGAATATAATTGCACATGTTGAGAAGACTGGCAAGGCAGTTGAGTTGTTTAATAATATGCCAAGAGGAAAGAAGGTAATTGCTTTATTGCATTTGACCTGTTAGCTCTTTCTTCTTTTTTTAATTAATCCCCATCCAAAAAATCCGATTACAAGTAGTGTACAGATATAGCTAAAAATGTCCCCGTATCTTGTATAAAATGTTTTCTTGTGCTCTTTTGATATCTCAATCTCATCTGTAATATATGTCTCAACAAATATGTCTGTTGCCTTTTTTATCCTGCCAAGAGAATCAATTGTCCCTGATATGCCTGTGTTTGCAGCGCGGACAACAGGCACCCTGTTTTCAATTGCCCTGAACACAGCCATTGAGAAATGCTGGTAGGGCGCAGAGGATTTCCCAAACCATGCGTCGTTTGTGATTGTTGTCATAAAGTTGGCGTCCTTTTTAACAAACTCCCTTACAAGCTCTGGAAAGATTATCTCATAGCATATTACAACACCAAATCTGCCTCCATCTGTCTTCATTACTGAATATTCTTCACCAGAGGTAAAATCGCCGATTCCTTCCACCATCTTGTTTATAAAAAACAGGAGCTTAGTCAGCGGAACATATTCGCCGAATGGCACAAGGTGCATCTTATCGTATCTTGATAATATCTCTCCATTTGGAGATATCAGGTATGCCCTGTTAAGAAGCTTATTATAATCCTTTACTGCAGGGCTTCCAAAAAGAAGGTAGATGTTATTTTCTCTGGCAAAGTCAGTAAGCATCTTTTGATATCCCTTCTCCTCTTCAAAAAAGAAGGGCGCTGCTGTCTCTGGCCATATAATAAGCTCAGCGCCGTCTGCCTTTGCCTTTTTTGAAAGATTAAGATATATGTCTATTGTCTCTCTTTTGAATTTCACATCCCATTTTACACCCTGATCAATATTGCCCTGAAGAAGCCCTACCTTTATTTTTTGATTATTAGCATCATTTTCATTAGAAGTCAATTTTATATATCCATAGAGATATATCGCTGTAAAAAGAAATACAGGTATTGCTGTTAATGCTATAAGATTTTTATAATGACCTTTTTCTTTTCTTCCCCTTTTTCTGATTAATATTGCAATCTCTGCGATGGCTATATTTGACATTACAATTAAAAATGATACGCCATATACGCCTGTGATATCTGCAATCTGTATTATCTCAAGTAATTCGTATTGTGAATATCCCAATAAAGCCCATGGAAAGCCTGTTATGAAATAGTTTCTCAAAAGCTCTAAGGCAGCCCATATACACGGCCCGATAATCAGCCTGATAACTGGCGAGCCTTCTTTTGTCATGTTATACAAATAAGCGAAGAGGGCTGTGTATAAACCGAGATATAAGGCTAAGAGGAACATTATTGCATAGCTTACCGGCATGGGAACCTTGCCGTAACTATGCATTGTGATTGTTACCCAGTTTATAGTAATCAGAAAAAAAACAAGGCCGGCGAGCCAGCCGAACCAGAAGGCCTCTTTTTTATACTTATCCTTTAAGATTATCAAGAGCGGAGCTAACCCGATCCATGCGAGTGGGAAGAGGCCGAATTTGGGAAATGACAGGGCTATTAATATTCCTGATGCTGCAGAGAGTATAATGTCCCTGCCTTCAATTGTTTTTTTCATAGGTTATACCAGACAGGTTCATAGTATATACATATTTTTAGGATGTTGCAAAGGAATTTTTACAGCAAATTTCTCAATATTTACTTTAAGTTATAAGTTTTAATGTTAATCTTGTGCCTTCCTTTACTAATTCAAGGTCTTTGGGTATAATTACCTTTAGATTCTTTGAAGTTATAAAATACGAAAGGGGTGCGCTATATATGGATGAAGAACAGAAGAATACCCTCATAGTAGACAACGATTTTCATATAAGGCAGAGCATCAAATTCTTCCTTGAGAGGGACGGTTACGCAGTTGATACTGCTGGAAGCGGGCATGAAGCTGTTGAAAAGATAAAAGCCTTGCCCTTTAATGTAATAATCTCTTCATACAACCTTCCTGATTTAAAAGGCGCTGATTTCTTAAATGCCTTGCAGAATAACGGCTCATCAGGTGAATTGATATTTATCTCTGACACCCCTGATGTAAAGGAGGCGGTATCCTTAATACGAAAAGGTGTGTTTGATTATCTTTCAAAGCCATTTGAGATTGATAAGATGTCATTTCTTGTTCAAAAGGCTGTTGAGAAGCAGAAATTGATTAAGGAGATTGCAAATCTCAAAAGCGGGTTCTGGGGTCCGTTTAAGAGCCTTATTGATACTATTGACGCAAGGGACCATTTTTTAAGCGGGCACTCTGAAAAGGTAAGGGACTATGCCCTGAAGATTGTTTATGAAATGGGGCTTCCAAAGAAGGATGTAAAGGACATTGAGTTTGCAGCGCTTGCACATGATATTGGCATGATAGGCGTCCCTGTATTAATGGTTGGCAAAGGGTTATCAGAAAAGGACAGGGAACATATAAATATGCACCCTGTCATAGGCGCAAAGATATTAGCGCTCAATCCCATATTTTCCGCAACAATACCTTCGGTATTGCATCACCATGAGGCTTATGACGGCACAGGCTACCCCAAAGCCTTAAAGGGGGATGATATACCGCTCGGTGCAAGGATAATCAATATCGCAGAGATATTTGATGCTATTACAACTAACAGGTCGTATCGTGACGCAATGAGCAGGGATAGCGCACGCATGGAGATAATAAAAGAGAGCGGTAAAAAGTTTCATCCTGATATAGTGGAGCTTTTTAAAAAGATATTTTAGAGATAGATATGAGATATTTAAACAGAAGCAAGAAGAATGTTATAATTCTCTTGAGATGGCTTTTGATAATGGTCTTTCTTACAATGCTCTTAAGCGGCAGCAGGGACTTTTATCTGGTCAAAGGCAAGCTAATATATATCTTATTATTTGTTATAAGCAATATTGCTCTCGTATTTGTGCCAAAGGAGTATTTTACACGGCGCTCCCTTGATTTTGCTATTATACTTGCTGATACAGCGATTATCTCAGGCGGTATATATCTGACAGGCGATACAGAGCTGTACTATATATATTTTCTTTCAATTATTGTTGCAGCGCTTGGCAGGAGCATTAAAGGAAGCGTGCTTGTGGCTTTTATTGCAAGTTTTTTTTATATTTTGATTATTTTTAATACAACAAAGATTGATGTTTTACAACCTGCTTTTTTAGTCAGATTTCCCTTCTTTTTTATTATAGCATTGGTTTCCAGTTTTTTGGCAGAGGATGCAAGTATTCAGCGGGAGCATTTAAAAAAAACAGGGTTTCTCCTTGACCTTATCCAGAGCCTGAGCTCAACAATAAACAGCAATAAAATCTTTGAGATTGTTATAGACAAGATTTCTAAAATGGAGAATGTAGACTCGTGCAGTGTCTTTCAGATTGACGATGCCAGAAATAACTTTTTTTTGAAACATTTATGGGGCGCAAAGGATATAAATGGCTTAAGCGGTTTTAGTATTTCTGTCTCTGATATCGGCGATGGTATAAACTTAAAGGTGATTCAGGAAATGAAGTCCATTGTTTTAGGTACGCATGAAATACAGAAGGATAGGCAGAAATTTCCATACTTCTGGCCGGATTCAGCGTCTCAGGCCATTGTTCCCATAGTAAGTAAAAATGTCTTATTAGGGACAATAAATATTGGAAGCAGGCGCATAGATTCTTTTGATGAAGAGGAGATAGAAATATTAAATATTGTTGCTAATCAGACCGCATCTGCCTTAGAGAATGCCAGATTATTTAAAGATATAGGCCAGAATGCGATGGAGCTTTCATCTTTATCAGATATCAGCAAGGTTGTAAATTCAACGCTCGATTTAAAAGAGGTTTTAAACAGCGTTATGAAGATGACAAGCAAGGTGCTTGAGGTTGAAGTCTGTTCGCTTCTTTTGCTTGATGAGGCTGCTAATGAATTGGTCTTTGAGGTGGCGCTCGGCGATAAGGGTAATGTTGTAAAAGAATTCAGGCTTAAAATAGGCGAGGGTATTGCAGGCTGGGTTGCTGAGAAGGGAGAGCCGCTGCTTGTGCAGGATGTTCAGGCTGATGGAAGATTTTATAAAAAGGTTGATGAAAAATCACAATTTATAACAAGGTCTATTCTGGCTGTTCCAATGAAGAGCAAGGGAAGGCTGATAGGCGTTGCAGAGGCAATAAATAAATTGGAGGATAAGGAGTTTTCAGAAAGGGATGCTGAATTTTTTAATGCCATAGTAAATCAGGCTGCCATTGCAGTAGAGAATGCAAAGCTGTATAAGAGTATGGAGGATAAGGTTACTGAGACAGAAAGGCTTAATAAGATATTATATGAGGAAAAGTCTAAGATTGAATCCATCCTGAACAGCATGGCTGCAGGCGTTGTAGTCGTGGATACAACAGGCGCAATGGCCTTTTTAAATTACAGCGCAAGAAGTATTTTGACTTATTCTAATAAAAACAGTCTTCAGAATAACAGATACTATAAAGATCTTATGCTGCTGTTAAAAAACTCGGTCTCCGGAGAGACATCTACAGATAAGATTGAAAAGATGGTAATACAAAAAGAAGGAGAGGATGTAAATATTTTCAATACCAGAGTATCGCTTATCAAAGGCCGGCAGGGCGAGGTGCTCGGCGCAATCTGCGTTCTTGAGGATATTACTGAACTTGAAAAGTTGAGCGAGTTAAAGTCAGACTTTGTCTCTCAGGTATCCCATGAGCTTAGGACTCCTTTGACGTCTATCAAGGGCGCTACAAAACTGATACTGCGCGGCAGCACAGGCGTTATTAATGAGAAGCAGACAAAGCTTTTAAAGATAATGAATGAGGATACTGACAGGCTTATAAACCTGATAAGCGACCTCCTTGATATTGCCAAGCTTGAGTCTGGAAAGATTAGGATGAAAAAAGAGGACTTTGATTTATCCGATGTATTGCACCAGTGTGTTGAAACCATTCAATCTCTTGCAAAAGATAAGAATCATAAGGTTTTTGAAAAATTCAACAGCAGCTTAAAAGCAAATGCAGACAAGGACAGGATTAAACAGGTTGTTATCAATCTGCTCAGCAATGCAATCAAATTTACACCTGCTGAAGGGACAATTGAGGTGTCTGCCCGCCAGGTAAACGGCCTTTCTGAGATATGCGTAAAGGATTCAGGCATGGGTGTTCCTAAAGAATTTCAGGTTAAGCTTTTTGAAAAATTTCAGAGGGCGGATAACAGCATGACTGCTGAGGTTCAGGGAACAGGTCTCGGTTTGGCTATCTGTAAGAGGATAGTTGAAGACCATGGAGGAAAGATATGGGTTGAGAGTGAGGAGAACAAGGGGAGCAGTTTCTTTTTTACACTTCCGGGATAATTTTCATTATAAGGAGGATATATGGAAAGGAAAAAAATACTTGTTGCAGATGATAACAGAAATATTGTAGAATTGGTGAAAATGGAGTTTGAGATATTAGACTATGATGTGGTGACTGCCTATGACGGAGAAGAAGCTCTTAAAAAGATAGAGAAGGAGAACCCTGATCTGGTAATCCTTGATGTGATGATGCCTAAGATGAATGGCTTTGATTTATGCATGAAGCTGCGTGATAATCCGACATACAAAGATCTGCCCATTGTAATGCTTACTGCTAAAGGTCAGGAAAAGGACAAGTTCTGGGGAAGGCAGGTTGGAGCAGATGAATATGTTACAAAGCCTTTTGAGCCAGAGGTCTTAGAGCAGATTGTTCATAATCTCTTAGAACAGAAGAAGAGCGGCGAGATACCTCATCCTGTTACAAAACTTCCTGGTTATGTTACAGTAGAAAAAGAGATTAAGTTGAGAAAAGCAGGCAATGAGGACTTTACTGTATATAATTTATATTTTGAACCAGAGTCATTTGAGGTCTATGCGCGTAAATACGGTAATATAAAGTCAGATGAGATTCTGAAGATAGCAGGGAATGTTATAATGGATATTATCAAAAGAAGCGGAGATAACCGAACCTTTTTTGGCCATCTTGGCGATAACACCTTCATTATGATTGGGAATAAAGTAAATATAGAAAAACTTATTCCCACTATTAAAGAAGAGGTGAACAGCCTTATACCTCTGAAATATGACGATGAAGACAGAAAAAGAGGTTTTATTTTTTCAAGGACAATAAATGGAGAGCCGTTAAAAATTCCATTAATAAAATTTGTGACTGCTGTAAGAGAGTGAGTGTTCTTATTCTGAATGGATAAAAATTGGCACATTCTAAGAAGACTATATGACTGGGTTCTGCACTGGGCGCATACACCGTATGGAGTCTGGGCATTATTTATACTGGCATTTACAGAGTCTTCATTTTTTCCAATCCCGCCTGATGTATTGCTTATTGCACTTGCCATATCAATACCTGCAAAATCATTCAGATATGCCTTAATATGCTCAATAGGCTCTGTTATCGGCGGTTTATTTGGCTATCTTATCGGGTATGGGTTTATGGATATAGTCGGTTTTCGTATTATAGAATTATATGATTTGCATGCGCAGTATGAAAAACTCAGGATTTCTTATGAAAAATATGATGTCCTGATAGTTTTTATAGCCGCATTTACACCAATACCATATAAGCTTATCACTATTACAGCAGGCGCATTCAATATTAATATTTTTACCTTTGCAATTGCATCTGCTATTGGCAGGGCAGCAAGATTTTATCTTGTTGCATGGCTAATCCACAGATTCGGCAGACACATTAGTAAATTCATAGATAAATATTTTAATATCCTCTCTGTTGTCTTTGTAATACTTTTGATAGCAGGTTACATACTGATAAAAAAGTTGGCAGGGTAACCTGATACTTCTTGACAAAAATTAAATCATTATGATATAAAGATAAAAAATAAGCGGACTGACGCGCCTGAAGATTTGCTCTTTGGGAGAGTAGGCCAGCGGTATATCCTTTTAATTTGGGTATATCACTGGCCTTTTTGGTTTATTGGGGATATAATAGCGCTCAAAATATTAAGTGGGAGGGGGAGAGATGGAGAGGATATATAAGGGTATTCATAAGTTTAAGAAATCGTTTTTCAGAAAAAATGAAAAATCCTATAAAAGGCTGTCAAAAGGCCAGAACCCGGA
>CAKKRA010000219.1 GCA_919902475.1 Nitrospiria bacterium | reverse complement strand
CTTATTACTTGCTCTGCCATTTATTCCTCCAATATAAGCTAAGGTTGAGGCTGAGGTTAAGGTTAAGAAAAAAGAATCTTCATCTTGACCTAAGCCTTGACTTAGCTTAACCTCAACCTCATCCTTAACCTAATGTTATTTGGAGGAACAAATGGCAGAACAGGTAATAAGTCCTGATATAAATTTTGTTAAGGACATAATCGCCTCTGGCGGGGATACATTGAAAAAATGTTTTCAGTGCGCTACATGCTCTGTAGTATGCAATGCCACGCCTGACAACAGGCCATTCCCGAGAAAAGAGATGATATATGCGCAGTGGGGGCTTAAGGATAAACTTATCAGCAGCCCTGACATCTGGCTCTGCCATAATTGCAATGACTGCACAAAATATTGTCCAAGGGGCGCAAGGCCGGGGGATGTGCTTTCAATAATGAGGCAAAAGTTTATTCAGGAGAATGCAATGCCGGGCATAATGGGAAAGATAGTCACCCAGCCCAAGATGACGCTCATAGCCCTTGCAATACCATTTGTGCTCTTTTTGCTTGTCCTCGGATTAACAGGTCACCTTCGCATACCTGAAGGCCAGATAGTCTATTCAAAGTTTTTTCCCATTCCATATATAGAGGCTGTGTTCATGTCTGCTGTAGGACTTGCCGGTATTGCCTATCTTGCGAGCCTATACCGCTTCTGGAACGGCATGAGCAAAGGCAATACCCAATCATACACAAAAGGGTTTATTCCTGCATTTATAGAAACGCTCATTGAATTTTTCATGCACTCCCGTTTTGCAAAGTGCGGGCCGAATGCAGACCGCAGGATTGTGCATCTTCTTGTGTTCTACGGTTTTGTAGGCCTGTTTATAACAACAGTATGGGTTACTGTCTATTATTATGTCCCGAAGATAAATACACCCATTGCATTGTCTGACCCATTAAAGTGGGTTGCAAACATCAGCGCGATAGCGCTATTAGCAGGCGCTGGCATGCTGATATTCAATAGATTAAAGGATAAGGGATTTATATCAAAGAGCTCACCCTTTGACTGGACATTTGCTGTAATGATACTGCTCTTAGGCGTCTCAGGTTTCCTTACTGAGACCATAAGGCTTGCAGGCATTGCCACACTCGCATATCCAATATATTTTATCCACCTGCTTTTGGTTTTTTATACCATTGTATATTTTCCATATTCAAAGCTTGCGCACATGGGATACAGGGCGCTTGCAATCACCTACTCCAAGATGACGAACAGGGATATCCGGATTTAAGCTGATAAATAAAAATTATAAGAGTCTCCTCTCAAAGATACTTCTGGCAATCTGCTGTATGACAGCGTTGGCTATGTGCGTTTTGCTTACAGCGGCGACATCTATTCTGTGTAAAAATCAGAAACAAACCAATATCAACCACTGGCCCCGCAATCGCTTGCGGGGCCAAATACAAATTTAACATAAATATTAGAAACTTTAAAAAACTTTTTTTGCCTGCTAATGGGGGGGTAGTTGAAATATAATAAAGATTTCTATAACGAATTATCTATTTAAGGAAGAACCAATAACCTGTTTGCCCACTCTTCTTTCACTACATTTATGCTTGATGCGATTGAGAAGCGTCTTAATCAAACCACACCAGAGGACGGGCAATTGCCCGCCGCTGATTTCTATTGTTAGCCTTACAGCCATTCTTCCTGCAGTATTTCGCCTTGCACGCCTATCACTATATACTTAATAGGCACCTTCCTGCTCGCAGACTGTGCAGCCTCCTGAGCCAGCTTTACTAATCCGGAACAGCATGGAACCTGCATTATCAGCACGGTAAGGGTGTTTATCTTTGCATCGTCAATCCATGCCTTAATCTTCTCAGCGTAAATCTCCTGCTCTGAATCAAGCTTCGGGCAGGCAATCCCTATGGATTTTCCCTTTAAATAGTCATTGTGGAAATTTCCAAAGGCATAGGCAACGCAGTCCGCAACCAGGACCACATCAGCGCCCTGAAAATATGGCGCAGTCGGAGAAATAAGGTGCATCTGTATAGGCCACTGCCTAAGCTGTGAGCCGACCTTTACTGATTCACCTTCTCCCTGTGTCTCCTTTTCCCTTAAATCCATTGTCTTTGAACCCGGGCATCCTTCAATCATTTTGTAATACCTCCTTGTGTTGAATTTTTTCTTCTATCTTATTTGCAAACCCCTCATACTTTTGAGAGGCAGATAGATACTGTTTATCAACCTCGCTGAATTTTGAAAACATCTCGCCAATCTCTGAAACAGAAAGGTTTTTGTCAAGCCATGGATAGAGTATCTCATCCTCTTTTTTAATATGCTCTTTTAAAAGCTCTTTGTATGCAGTAAAGCGCTCCCTTATTGTCTGATTATCCTTCTTTTCAACTGCCTCAAGCGCTGCCTTAACATGTCCCCTTCCAATATCATGCTCCTCAAGCATTGCCTTTATAATCTCAATGCCCTCAAATTTCTTAAAGAGTACATCCTCCTCCTTTGCATGATGATATTTATCAGCGTAGGAGCGGATAAAGTCAATGCTGTTTAGGATAAGCTCTTTATCCTCTGCGCTGGACACATCTATAGATTCAAGCATTATCGGCATTGCTGTGAGCAGCTTTTTTATATAAACATGCTCATCAACAAGCTTTCTTATTGCGGGAGAATACTTGATCTGTCCTGCTGCATGCGCAACCTTTCTTTTTATCTTTGGTATCTCAACATCTTTGCCAGGAAATATAACCTGAGCAATCTTTTTCAGCAAACCATGCTCTGCTTCAGAAGAAAGGTTGTGAACCTCAACAACATCCTTTAAAAGGCATGTGCCTACATTGCAAGGCGCACAGGCAATATCATATTCATTTAAAATATCAGCGGCCTTTGGAAACTGATTGATAATCTCCTTTATGTTTTTATTTAAATAAATCTCCATGCTCATACTATCTTTTTGTAACCTCCAGCATACGATGCAATTTTAATATAGTATATAAGGAAAGGAAAAAGTTGGTTATGACCTATATCATAATCCTTTATACTCATTGAATTATTCAAAATTGTATGGTATCTTTATCAAAAAAACAGGTAGTTGAAAAATAGATTTTATGGGGGCAATAAATGGAACTAAATGTAAGTGTAGAAAAAGATTCCATCTCTATTTCAATTGACAATCCTTTTCGCCTTGATCTGGACTCTATTATGAAAAGGATT
>CAKKRA010000218.1 GCA_919902475.1 Nitrospiria bacterium | reverse complement strand
TTTCTGAAGCTCTGATGCAAGCGACCTTGCATTTTTAACCACCTGTTTCTGATATGTCTTAAATTCTTTTTTCATTGCCTCTTTAAAGGCAACGGCCTTTGCAGCGATTATATGCATCAATGGCCCGCCCTGTATGCCGGGGAATATGGTCTTATCTATTGCCCTTGCAAATTTCTCTCTGCACATAATCATGCCGCCCCTTGGGCCTCGCAAGGTCTTGTGCGTTGTGGATGTAACAAAGTCTGCGTATGGCACAGGGCTTGGATGCACACCTCCTGCAATAAGCCCTGCTATATGGGCTATATCAACCATAAGGTATGAGCCTGTCTTATCAGCAATCTCCCTGAACCTTTTAAAGTCTAATATCCTTGAATATGCGCTTGCACCGGCAACGAGCATCTTTGGCTTGTGCCTTAATGCAATCTCTTCAACCTCATTGTAGTCAATCATACCTGTCTCTCTATGCACTCCGTAGAAGACAGCATTGTAGAGCATCCCTGAAAATGAGACATGGCTACCATGTGTAAGGTGTCCGCCATGCGAAAGGTTCATGCCCATTATGGTATCGCCAGGCTTTAATACAGAAAAATAAACAGCCATATTTGCCTGCGAGCCTGAATGCGGCTGGACATTAACATGCTCTGCGCCGAATATTTTTTTTGCGCGCTCAATGGCAAGCTCCTCAACAACATCCACAAACTCACAGCCGCCGTAATATCGCCTCCTGGGATAGCCCTCTGCATATTTGTTTGTCATCAGAGAGCCCTGCGCCTCAAGCACAGCCCTGCTTGTATAATTTTCAGATGCAATGAGTATTATCTTTTCCTTTTCGCGCTTTTCCTCATCCTTTATTGCCTTATAGACCGCTGGGTCAACCTTTTTTAATAAAGACATTATTCCCTACTTTGCTCCTTTCATGAATTTCTTTTCTATTTCGCTTATCTTGTCAAGGCGGTTCTTGTGCCTGCCGCCTTCAAATTCTGTTTTTAACCATGCGTCAACCATCTTTAATGCAACCTCGCTGTCAAGCACCCTTCCGGCCAAGACAAGTATATTTGCATTGTTATGCTTTCTGCTCATCTCAGCAGAAAAAACATCATAACAGAGCGCAGCGCGCACATGTGGAAATTTGTTTGCAGCAATAGACATGCCTATGCCTGTTCCGCAGACGAGAATCCCTCTGTCCATCCTGCCTTTTGAAACAGCCTCTGCAACAGCAACTGCAAAGTCCGGATAGTCTACAGAATCATTGCCGTTTGTTCCGTAATTCTCTACATCTTTCCCCTGCTCAATTAGATGTGTCTCAATCTTTTCCTTTAATTCATAACCAGCATGGTCAGAGCCGACTGCAATCTTCATAAAATCACCTCACTCAGAAATTAAACAAATAATATTAGCCCAATGCCTCTTTGGGTGTCAAGGCAAAACTAACAGCGCTTAATGTAAAATGGTGTTTATATAATTTTTCTCATTGACAATGTCAATATATAGTAGTATAAAATATGACAGCATACAACATATAATGTTATCAGACCTTTTATTAACCTTTAAAAGGAGGGGAAAATGCTGTCAAACCCGGTAGTAGTTCATTTTAAAGATGGAAGCTTAAAGAAGGGCTATCTGAAAAAATTTGCTTTTTACAGGGATAACTTTACATTTCTTGAGATAGACAAAAAGAACAAGAACCGCACAAAGGGTGAAAAGGATTTTGATATTGCTGATATTAAGGCAGTCTTTTTTGTGAAGGATTTAGACGGCAATAAAGATTATAATGAAAGAAAAGATGCAGATAGAAGCGGTTTTGGAAAGCGGATTGAGGTGACCTTTTCTGATAAT
>CAKKRA010000217.1 GCA_919902475.1 Nitrospiria bacterium | reverse complement strand
AACCAGTGTCCTGCTGTTTGCATCTGTGCTTCCAGGCGAAATAATAATTATTTGCTCGGCGCCGGTAAATGTGTCGCCTGACAAGTCGTCTCTTTTGTCATTTCCAAATCCTAACCGTGTCCATCTTTGAGCTTCTGCATTTGTTGCAACATTGACAGCCTTAATCACAAGAACATCGCTGCCATTCATACCGATTCCGCTTCCATTTAAAATAGCCCTCGGCGGATTAGTAGGCGCATCATTAAATATGGTCTCATTATGTGTTGTTGTGGCTGCAAAATCAACAGCCTCTGCATAAGCTGGAAGCGTGTTCGGGTTCCATGGAAGCCCATATCCTGCATGCTCTATATCCCGCCTTAAAAGTTCAAGGCCGACAATGCCCTCTATCTGTGTCTCTGCTATTTTGCCTTGCTGTTTGAATTGCCCCAGCATATCAATAAACATCTGCGAGGCTGCTGCAATAGCAAGCACAAATATAACCACTGTCACCATCAGCTCTATTAAAGTAAATCCATCTTCTTTTTTAATCATGGCCTCCTCACTATTGTTGAAACGGTATAGGTGTAAGGGTTGCCAGTTGCCACTGTCCTGTTTCTCCACTCCCATGTAATAGCTATATCAACCCTTTTATCGTCTCCGCCTAAATCTGTGATTGTCCGTCTTGGTGTAAAGTTTACAGCAAAATTCCGAAACTGCCTTTGCACTGCCGCCTCATCTGTTCCAGCAGTAGCAGCTAATGCGCCAACGGTAAATAGTGTATTCCTGAGCTCGGTTATCCTTAGCTCTGCTATCTTTGTTGCCTCGTCTCTCAGCAGATTAGATACATTAGAATTAATACCTAATGTTACAGTCTGCATTAGGGCAAGCATAACTATCAGGAGTATTACAAGGGCAATCATTACCTCAATTAATGTCATACCCTTTTTATTTAACAACACAATTTGTTCCCTCCATTCTTCCCGTATATATCCTTGTTGCAAACAGCCTTATGCAGTCATAATCCGGGGCATTATTGCCGATATCAAAGTTAATTGTGGTATCATCAGGTGGAACAAGATCAGATGCAATAATGCCGCGCGTATTCATAGTTATTGTTACTGGATACACTAATGACGGGTATTGCCATGCCCTCGTTACTATTACGACATCGCCCGCATTATTAGCGCCGCTTTCATCTGAATCCTCAATTATCTGAAAGTTATTTGCAGTTACCAGAACAAAATGGCTTCTGTTTTGCTGCATTGCCCTTGCCCTTGCATTCATCAAATCAGCATACATCCCTTTTACCTGATT
>CAKKRA010000216.1 GCA_919902475.1 Nitrospiria bacterium | reverse complement strand
GCAGAGGCAGATGTTGCTGTAATCTTCGGCAGAAAAGAGGTTTTTAAAAGAAATTCCTGTGTGGTCTTGTCTGCCCTCTGAAATATCTCCCCTGCAAAGTAGTTGAATATCACCTCTGGTATTTCTGCTGTCATTCCTTGGGAAGCAGGAATGCATGAAAGCCTGGATTCCGCATCAAGTGTGGAATGACAAGAAACAGTGGTTAAATTTTCCAGCAACAGCACAAGACCTGTAACCCATCCCCGCGTTTTTTCGTGTAAGGATAATATAGTGTCTTTATCAATCCCCTTCTTGCCACCAATACGCAATTGTCCTATCCCTATGCTCTCTTCTGCTGTTAGACGAATGTCCTCGTAGTCAAGAAGGGATAATGCCTCTGTTGCCTGTAGACGGGTCATGGCTGGCGGCATTGGCATACGGCCTGCAATAATAACATTAATACCCTCTGGTATCTCTGATAATCCATTTAATATAACCTCATGTAATTGTGAATCTGCCGGCGCCTCCTGATAGTTGTCAAGGACAATTATAAATCCCCCCTTGTTCCCCACTTTACTAAAGAGGGGCGAGGGGGGATTAAGACGGCCGAACAAATCACGAAAGAAGTTGCGTGTAAATACTGGGAGTCCAGCGAGGTATTCGGGTGTAAGATGGGGCAGGGGGTTTTTCTTGCGAGGAACGGACTGCTTGGCTGCAATGCCCATGTAGTGGAAAAAGGATGCAATGTCTCCATCTCCTGCGTCAATCTGATACCACAGGCAGGGGAGTTTTTTCTCTTTAAGATAGCTTGTAATCAGGGTGGTCTTTCCAGCGCCGCCAGGGGCTGCAATCCAGACCACAGGCTTTTTGCGTGCAGAGTCTATTGCTTTGAATAATCTCTTGCGGAGATATACATTTTCAGTAAGCCTTGGTGGTGTAATTTTTGCAGTCGGGGAGAGTTTTGAAGGGACAGACTTTTTGGTCTGTGCCTTTTTAGGGTTAGTATTCTCTTTATTGCCTGACCTAAAATCTGAACCCATGCCCCCTCAATCACCCATTATGCTATGACCCTCTGCTCCTGCTCTTACCATCTTAATATTGTAACCCCGACCTTAATCTCGTTCTTGCTCATTGTCATATATACGGGGATGTCGGTTTTATAATATCCCCTGTATATTGTATATAAGGAATGGACTATTAAGAAGGTATTTACATAATCCCTGTTAAGCCCTGCCTTGTCCATAATCTCTATATCACCATGATTGTCATTGGAATTCAATATGCCGTCATCAACTACATATATAAGGGCATTTACAACATTAAATGTAAGCATGCCGATTACATATTCATTGTCCTTTGGGATGCTCTTGGTGTTCAAGATTATCTCTGATGATAATACCTGTGAAGCGAGGCCTGCAGAGGCAAGCTCATATCTTTCTCTATCAGTTGTATTGCTGGAGGAAACCCATGTGCCGCCAGTGCCTGCCTTCCATTTAAACGGCGTTCCATTTATATCTGCCACTGCCTGATGCGCTGCTTCATGGATTACATAGCCGCTGCCAACCCCAAGGGTAAACTTGAGATAGTCAAAGGCATAGGCGGATTGAGGACAGAAGAATAGAAACATTAGAAACAGAAGCGGTAATGCCATCTTTCTGTTTTGTATTCTTTCTCTCATGTTTTAACCCTCAATTTTTTTATGCTATTTAACTCTATATAAAGCAATCTTTGTGCCACAAATCACTTCATAATTAATTCCTTTATTTTTCAATATGTTAAAATTTATGCAATCTAATTTCCAGTGTCTGGTTGGTATTTATTTACCAATTATGAGAATATTTTTCCTATTTTGTTCTATTTAGACCCACTTCTTAACACCTTTTTTTATATTATATTGAGTCTTATTCACATTTTTGGCATTATTGTACTCTTTGAGATGGTGTTATTCTATAACCATGAAGGGTATTTTGAGTGGATGGGGTAAAGAGAAGAATACTGATTATTTCTTGTTTTTTGCTGTCAGATATTTTATAACTGCCTTTCTTGCCTTGCCCTTTGTCTTTTCATCTTCAATTGGCCTTATCACCTCATCTGCAAACGCAAGATCATTTTTTGTTAAAGGCCTGAACTCACCTTTGTTTTCAGAATCTTTTTCTGGCGGTGTTTCAACCTCTTTTGTAATATCGCCTATCTGGAACCTGATATCCTTTATTATCTTCCTTCCTGCTGCCTCATTAATATTTTTTATTATATCCTCCTTTAAAAACATAAGCTGCTGCATCCAAGCAGGGCTGTCTACATGCACAAGCAGTTTTTTGTAGCTGACTGTATCAGGTTTTGTATGCGCTGAAATCCTTTCTCCAACGAGCTTACCCCAGTTCTTGTTGATTGTTTGCTCAACTATCTTTATCTCTAAGTCAAATTTCTTTGCTATCTTTAACAGGATATCAGAGATTCTTATAAGCGGTTTTTCTCTTGCCATCATTTATCCTTTATACGGTTTTTGAGTCCTGATGAGACTGCTATATTGCCTTTTGCGTCAATTATTATTCCTTCCACATCAGGAAGTCTTTCTATTAATTCCATTCCCTTTTCAGGCCCCATTACAAATATTCCTGTTGAGAGCGCATCTGTTGCAGTTGCTTCCTTTGCAACAATTGTAACACTCTGGCATTTGCCTGCAGGCTCACCTGTCTTTGTGTCTATTATGTGGTGATATCTTTTTCCATCCTTTATAAAAAATCTTTCATAATCGCCTGATGTTGATACTGCCTCGTCTTCAAGTTCAATTATACCCAAGAATGCGTCCTTTTTTCTCGGATGCTGTATGCCAACGCGCCACTTGTTTCCGTCTGCCTTCTTACCAAAGGCATTTATATCACCTGCAACTGCAACAATGCCTGAAACAATTCCATTCTTTTTTAAAACAATTTCAGCCCTGTCAGAGGCATAGCCTTTGGCAATTCCGCCCATGTCAATAGCCATGCCCTTCGTTCTAAGAAAAACAGTGCTCTTTTTCTCGTCAACAGCTATATCTTTATAATTTATTATCTCCTTTGCCTTTTTTATCTCCTCACTGACTGGGATATTTCCCCCTTCTTTAACCTTCCAGAGTTTTATTAACGGCCCAACTGCAATATTAAACCCTCCCTCTGTCATCTCTGAATATTCTATCGCCCTTTTAATAAGCCTTATTAATTCTTCATCAACCTTAACTATCTTTTTTCCTGCAGCAGAATTAATCTTTGAAATCTGGCTTTCAGAAATGTATGTGCTCATCATCTCTTCAATACGCCTTATCTCTGAAAATGCTGCATCTATTGCCTTATGGGCAGTCTTTTCATCAGCAGAGACAACAGTAATCTCCATCTCTGTGCCCATGAGGGTTTTGGATTTTCTGAATATCCCTTCTCCTGCCTCTGCACTTGTAGAAAAGGCTATTAATGAAATTATTATTAGTAGTTTCTTCATATATTATTCCCCAGATTTAGCCAGAGGGGTTAGATGCAAGGCGGAGCAAGGACTCGCACCGCAGCATACTAAGTAGTATGTGAGGATGCGAGGCCGAAGCGACAACGCCGCAGATAGCCCCTATCGCTAAATCTGGATTAAAACGGCATATAATACCCAACCTGAATAATATTAGCATGAAGCCCTGTTGTCTGGATATACCTTTCGTAATTTATATCAACCCTCGCCTCCCGCAATATCTTATTTTTCTTAAACCAAGATATCCCTTTAAGGCCGTAATCAAATTTTATCCCAAATAGGTTTGCAGTAAAGGCGCTGAGCTTATCATCAGCGCTAATGTATTCCTCCACTGTTGAATAGGTCTCCTTATAAAAATATGCAGAGTCCTGATTATAGTATCTGTATCTTAATCGTAAAATGAGATTGTCTGTAAGATAATGAAAAAACTTCGTGTCAACAGTATGGGCATTTATCTCCCATGAGTCAAGATAGTATCTGTAGTCAAGCTGGATGGATGGATGACTGATACGGCAGATACTGGTTCAGCCTTGCAATAACAGCATGTCTTTTTCTCTTTTCAGGCAAGACCTCATCATATCTTGTTCCGCTAATAGAGACTGTTTTATATGGGTTAGCCTGATAGCCGTCTATCTGTGAATATTCGTAGCCGATTAAGGCAACTGTCTTTTTTGTAATAACCTGTGCAATTGATGCGGAAAATGTATCAACATATTTATTTCTGTTCCAGCCCTTTGTATTCGGGCTTATGTTATCCCAGTTTCTTGTATAGCTGCCTGCAAGGGTGGTATTTCGCTGAAAGATATCTTGCGAGGCAGATAAATTTAAGGTGTGGGAGATATAGTCGCTTTCATTGCTGAAATTATAGCCAATGCCAAGGTTGGTTGGATTGGCCTCCCCTATCTTGTGGCTGACTGCAGCGCCATATTCATATCTATGTTCTTCAGCTGTTGCGCCTGTTACAGCGTCAACATCCCTCTGCTTTGTTGCGCCTGTTATAGCATCAAGGTTGAATTTCAATGAGAGATTCGTATTTGCTGGAAGATCTTTCTTTAACACAAACATAGAAGAGTCAACCCGCACATCTTTGTTGTCTCCAAAATAGGAATATTTAAAGGTAATGCTGTCTTCAGAAAGGGCAATAGAGGCAGAATAAAGCAGCAGAAATAGAATTAGTATTGCATACCTCATCTTAATTGCACCCGCACCCGCCGCCGGGTCCGCCATAGCCTCCTGCAGCTCCTTCCCTTGAAGGGAAGGCATGAAGCTCCCATGCAAGCTCTTCTTTATCAGCGTCAAACTGCATTATCTTGCCTGCAAGATGCTCCTTTTCCCACGGCTTTACAGAGGCGCAGCCTGTAATCAGCAAAATAAAGATTATTGTCAAGATGTATCTTTTCATATTGGATAATCTATCAGAGGCAGCCTTTTTTATCAAGGATTTTTTGCAGCCGCTCCTTGACTTTTGCAGTTAAAATGGTAAGATTAAATAAATTTAAACGAGGAGGGCAATATGTTTTTCTGGATACCAGTGGCTGTAATAGCCGTAATTGTATTATGGATTATCATTATCTATAACGGTCTTGTCTCCCTGCGCAATCAAGTGCAGAATGCATGGAAGCAGATTGATGTCCAGCTTAAGAGAAGGCACGACTTGATACCAAACCTCGTAAATACAGTTAAAGGCGCAATGGAGTTTGAAAGAGAGACCTTGGAAAAGGTTATTCAGGCAAGGAGCAAGGCAGTAAGCGCAACAGGAGTTGCTGAAAAGGGCGCTGCAGAGAATATGCTTACACAGGCGCTCGGAAGGCTCTTTGCCCTTGTAGAGAATTACCCGAATCTAAAGAGCAACCAGAATATCCTTCAGCTTCAGGAGGAGCTGACAAGCACAGAAAATAGAATTGGTTTTGCAAGGCAGTTTTATAATGATATTGTCATGCAGTTTAACACAAAGCAGGAGCTCTTCCCTTCAAATATAATTGCCTCTTCCTTTGGCTTTACCCGCTCAGAATATTTTCAGGCAGAAGAGGCTGCAAGAGAGGCGCCAAAGGTTGATTTGAGCATGAAGAAGTAGCCCTAATCCTTAATCCATTTGACAACCTTTCTTTTAACTACTAAAATAGAATTATATTGCGTATTTGCAAATAACATCTTGAGGAGAATTTATATTTAAATGATTAAAGAGATTTCTGTTGAAGAAGCGATTAAAATGCTAAAAGGGGATGAGAATGTAATCCTGCTGGATGTCAGGACGCAGCAGGAATATTATACAGAGCATGTAAAGGGTTCTAAGTGGATCCCATTAGACCAGGTTTCTTACAGGCTTCAAGAGCTTGATAAAAAGAAGGCTATCTTTGCCTGTTTTTGCAGGACAGGCCACCGCAGTTTCAAGGCTTGCGAATTTTTGAAGGAGAATGGCTTTGAAGAGCTTCATAATGTCAAAGGCGGGATTGAGGCATGGAAGCAGGCAGGGTATGAGACAGTAAAAAACAGCATGGAGGAATATCAGGGCTCCTTTGCATCTGTTAATTCAGGCGTGAATTAAATTTTGCGGAGTTTTATGAATCTCTATGAACAGCAGAAAAAGAACAAGCGAATAACCGCCCTCCTTATTTTTGCCTTTCTATTGCTTCTCGGCGCTATTGGATTTCTTGTAGACAAATATTATTTTTATACAATGGATGCAGCAGGAGGGATTCCTGTTGTAACATTGGCTGCGCTCGGCATTGCAGGCGCAAACTCCTTTGTCTCGTATTTTTACGGAGACAAACTTGTCTTAAGCTCCCTTCGTGCTGTGCCATTGAATTTTGAAGATTTATCACATAAAAAACTCCATAATATTGTAACAGAGATGGCATTGGCATCAGGCCTGCCTATGCCAAAGGTATATGTTATTGAAGACCCTGCGCCTAATGCCTTTGCAACAGGCAGAAACCCGCAAAATGCATCAATTGGCGTTACAGAGGGGCTCATCAATATAATGAACAGAGAGGAGCTTCAGGGCGTAATTGCGCATGAGATGTCGCATATCAAAAATTACGATATACGAACCATGACGGTTGTTACAGTGCTTCTTGGGACCATTGTGCTGTTAGCTGACTGGGCAAGCCGCTCCATGTATTACGGAAGGCACAGAAGGGATTCTAAAAGCAAAGGAGGCCATCCTGCAATCTTTATTATCCTGCTGGCGCTGGTTATACTTTCTCCGATACTTTCAAGGATTATTGCAATGGCTGTATCAAGGCAGCGCGAATATCTTGCAGACGCGTCAGCAGCAGAGCTTACGAGGCATCCCCTTGGCCTTGCAAACGCTTTGGAAAAGATTTCAAAGGCAGCATCTCCTGTAATGACTGCCCATAAGGGGACAGCGCATCTTTTTATAAGCGACCCGTTGCACAGAAGGCTTGATGACAAAGAGGGTCTTGTTGCAGATATACTTTCTACCCATCCGCCGATTGAAAAAAGGATTGAAATATTAAAAGGGATGGCGTATATTTATACCAAAAAATAGGGAGAAAAAATGACTGAGAAAAAAAGATTGGGCGAGATGCTTGTTGAGGCAGGTATGATAGATAATATGCAGCTTCAATCTGCATTGGGTCATCAAAAGCAGTGGGGCGGAAAGCTCGGCGATATATTGCTCGAAATGGATTTTATAAGCGAGCATGTTCTTGCAGACTTTTTTGAAAGCCATTTGAATATCCCGTGCCTTGACCTGTCTGATTTTGAAATACCTGCGAATGTGCGGGGTTTGTTAAAAGACGAGATAATAAAAAAATACAGCGTTGTCCCCATAGGATACGAAAACAAGGTATTGACTGTTGCAATCTCAGACCCCTCTGATATCAAAACAATAGACGAGCTTCAGTTTGCAACAGGCTACAGGATAAAACCTGTTTTGGTGTTTTCATTGGATGTAAAGAGGCTGATACAGAAATATTTCGGAGAGGAGGTTTCGCCAGGACATCAATACAAGTCAAAGGTTCACGAGATAGCAGAGGAAAAGGATTTTGAGCTTGTAAGGGATGAAAAGCAGAAGATACAGAAAAAAGAGGTGACAGTAAAAGACTACATGGATGCTATGACAAGGTTATTGATAGAAAAAGGAATAATTACTAAAGAGGAGTTGCAAAAGAAGATAAAAGAGATAATTTAGGGATAAAGGAGAGGTATATGTCAAAAAAAGTTTTTCCACCAGCGATTATTTTTAATCCTACACCAGTAATAATGGTAAGCTGCCAGGGAGCAGACGGCAAGCCGAATATAATCACAGTTTCATGGGCAGGCGTTATCTGTTCAGAGCCCCCCATGATAAGCATATCTATAAGGCCAAACAGACACTCAAACAAACTTGTCAGAGAATCTATGGAGTTTGCCTTAAATTTCCCTTCAGCATCCTTAATAGAAAAGGCTGACTACTGCGGAAGCGTAAGCGGAAAGTCAGTTGATAAATTTCAGGAAGCAAACCTCACGCCAGTTCCTGCAAAGGAGATAAAGGTGCCTATTATACAAGAGTGTCCTATAAATGTTGAATGTAAGGTGAGGCAGATTATTCCGCTCGGCTCGCATGACCTGTTTATTGCAGAGGTAGTTGCCTATCATTTAGATGAGGATATTATTGTAAGAACAAATAAGGCAGATATTGAAAAGGCAGACCCTGTTGCGTATCTTCCCGGAACACTTGAATACAGAAGGCTGGGCGCTGTCAGCGGGACATACGGCTTCACAAAGGGAAAGATAAAAGAGGTCGGTACATAGCCTGTTATGAATGAAAATGAGATAGAGATTAAGGATTACAAGGTAGAAGGCGAGGATATTGCAGAAGACAGAAGTCAGCAGCAGCCAACCCAAAAAAAACATCCTTACAGAATACATATAATATTATTTGTCCTTACCGTGTTTACGACCCTTATTGCCGGGGCGCTTCAGGAGGGCGCAAAGCTGTTGGAGTCTCCGTCTTCCATTACAAAAGGAATTCCTTTTTCCTTTACACTTATTTCAATCCTTCTTACCCATGAGCTTGCGCATTATTTTGCGTCAAGAAGCCATGGGATGACAGCAAGCCTTCCATACTTTATTCCGGGCCCGCCGCTGCCGCCCATGATCGGAACATTTGGCGCAGTAATAAAGACAAATCCTCCAATACCTGACAGACGCGCGCTGTTTGATATCGGGGTTTCAGGGCCATTAGCAGGTTTTATAGTCTCTGTGATTGCTATTGTTATTGGTTTGAAATTTTCAAGGGTTGCTCCTTTGGAGGAGGTCAGGGGAGTTACAGTAATGTTAGGGGATTCTCTTGGCTTTAAGCTCCTCTCGTATTTAACTGTCGGCGCCCTGCCTGACAAGGCAGATATATTTTTACATCCAATAGCATATGCAGGATGGATAGGTTTTTTTGTAACAGCAATGAATCTCCTGCCTATTGGACAGCTTGACGGCGGCCATGTGGTTTATGCAGTATTGGGAAGATGGCATCGGATTGTTTCAATATCAATGGTAGTCCTGTTATTTGTCCTCGGTTACATGAGCTGGCCCGGGTGGTATTTATGGGGATTCTTAACAACTGTATTAGGGACAAGACATCCGCCTGTTTTTCAACCTAATATAGAACTTGACAAGAGGAGAAAGATTATTGCGTGGATTACATTGATTGTATTTATCCTGACCTTTATGCCTGAGCCTTTTAAGATAATGGAAATGCAGTAGGGGTTTGATTAAATTAAACAAACCCCTACTTTATTAACTGTCGTCCTGCAGCTCCATGTTCCAGTACAGATAATCTCTCCAGCTTTCAGGCGTGTTCTTGATTCCGATTGTAATAGTTACTGTCGGCATCCACCTCGGCTTTTCAGGCTTTTTAAGCAGCCTCATGCGTGCCTCATCAGGCGTTCTGTTTGCCTTTTTGTTGTTGCAGTCAATGCAGGCAGTAACAATGTTTTCCCATGTTTTGTTTCCGCCTTTGGCAGCAGGGGTTACATGGTCAAAGGTAAGGTCTTCGCTCCTGAATTTCTCGCCGCAATACTGGCATGTGTAGCTGTCCCTTGCAAATATGTTCGCGCGGGAAAATTTTACAATGTCATGCCCCTTTCTAAGACGCACATATTTCAGCAGCCTTAAGATAGAGGGTAGCTTAAAAGAGATGGTAACGCCCCTTATCTCTCTGCTGTATATATCTATTATCTCTACCTTTCCCTGGCAGACAAGGGTGATTGCCTTTTGCCACGATATTACACGCAGCGGTTCAAAGGTAGCATTCAGAAGTAGAGTCCGTTCCATTTTTAATTAAATGAAAGCCCCTTTCTTTAAAAATCTACAACAGCTTATATTCCTAACATATTTTCTGCCAAAAATCAACCTTTTTCTGCAATAACACCCAGCATCTCGTCGTGTATTATGCTGTTGCTCGCAACAACATTCTTGTTATAAATTGAGAAGTTATTGCCTTTTAAATCAGTTATCTTGCCGCCTGCCTCCTCTACAATTAAAGAGCCTGCTGCCATGTCCCACGCTGAAAGATTCATCTCCCAGAAGCCGTCAAATCTGCCCATTGCAGTATAGCAGAAATCCAATGCAGCAGAGCCGTCCCTTCTCACACCCTGCGCCATTAGGCTGAACTTGCAGAAGTGAACAAGATTGTTATTCTTTGTAACACGCACATTATATGCAAAGCCAGTTGACAAAAGGCTTCTAATGAGTTTATCTGTCTTTGATACATGGATTTGTTTATTATTCAGATAGGCTCCTTTGCCCTTTTCTGCATAAAAAAGCTCGTCTCTAAAAGGGTCATATACAAGCCCCATCATTATTGCCCCTTCTATCTCAAGGGCAATGGAGATGCACACAACAGGATAGCCGTGTGCATAATTGGTTGTGCCGTCAAGAGGGTCTATAATCCACTTGTATTCTGATGAATTGTATTTCTCTTTGCTCTCCTCAGCAAGTATTTCATGATGCGGAAACTTCCTTAGGATAATATCA
>CAKKRA010000215.1 GCA_919902475.1 Nitrospiria bacterium | reverse complement strand
GCAGTGTAAGGATGCCCGGAAATCTTACAGGCTCTTTGTCGCTCTTTTCAAGGTATTGGATATAACGCTGTCGTATCTTGCAGTATGCAGAAATACCTTTTTTGCAAGCTCAAATTTTGTATCCTCTGAAAGCTCCCCATTCTTCTTTTTCATCTCATCAAGGAGTTTTTTATAATCCAGAGGGTCTACAACTACCGCCACATCCTTAAAATTCTTTGCAGCAGAACGCAGCATTGTCGGCCCGCCGATATCTATATTTTCAATTGCATCCTCAAAGGTGCAGCCTGGCTTTGCAATCGTTGTCTCAAAGGGATAAAGATTAACAACAACCATATCTATAGGCTCTATGTTCTGCTCCTTCATCTGCCTTACATGCTCGGGGTTATCCCTTTTGCCGAGTAGACCGCCATGTATCTTTGGATGAAGCGTCTTTACCCTGCCGTCAAGCATCTCTGGAAATCCGGTATGCTCTGATACATCTGTAACAGGTATACCAGCATCCCTTAATGACTTTGCAGTTCCGCCTGTTGATAGTATCTTAATGCCAAACTCATTTAGCCCTTTTGCAAAATTAATAATCCCATCTTTGTTTGATACACTTATTAATGCTAATTTAATCATCTCTGTTTCTCCTCCTGATTTATATAAAATTCAACCAATTCGAAAATTCATCCTGAAAGTCTTCCCTGCCTGCAAGATCAAGGTATTCTACTGAATTTGAGATGATCTCCGCCTCTGCCCTTACATCCTTTGAAAGCAAGGCCATCTTTGCGCCAATATACGAGGTATCGCCGATATATTCTATCCTGTCTGAATAATCTTCCGGAAAGATTCCTGCTTCAACAGTTTTCTCTGGAATAAATACATTGCCGTAAGCACCTGAAAGATATACCTCTGAAATTTCATCATCCGTAATCTTTAATATCTTTTTCATAATCTCTATTGCTGCCCTTATTGCTGCCTTTGCAAGCTGAAATTCTTTAACATCTTTTTGAGTTAAAATAATCTTTCTTCTCTTTTCGCTATAAATAATGAATGTATTGCCGTCTTTGTCGCTGCTTATCCTGTTTAAGATTGCATCATCAAGGCTGTTTTTAAGCTCCTCCCTGGATTTTATTCTTCCGGTTTTTTCAATTATGCCGAATCTCCTTAATTCTGAGATAAGCGCAGCCAGCGCCCCGCCTGTAATGCCTTCAGGCTCTGTATTATTGATTACCTTTAACTCAATATCTTTAATCTTCTTATGCTTGTGACTGAATATAACATCAGAGATTGCGCCCTCTGACGCAGGCATGCCATGGTTTATGTGCACACCGTCAAATGCAGATGATGCTGATGTTGAATATACAAGGATTCTGTCTTTTGAGCCGAGTATTATAATGCCGTTTGCTCCCATGCTGACAGCAAGCTTAATATTATTATCTATATTCATTGCTGTGCTTAGAATCAGCGCAATTGCATCGCCGCCAACAAAGCCGGATATGGCCGGCATTACATAAACCTTTGCCATCTTATTAATATTTATACCCAGCATGGAGGCGTCAGCATTTATGCCCCTTTTTATAACAGGATGATGTGTAGCTGATACAAGTGACAGCGGGTTTATTCCAAGGAAGATGTGCTGCATTACTGAATTGCCTGCTGCTGCCATTTCATAGATGCTTTCCCTGCCTATCCTCTTTTTTGCAACAAGCTCTGTTATTATGCCGTTGATCCTTGCTATCAGCGCATCCTGCAGCTCCTTTAAACCATCCTCCGGGTTTCTTAATATAGATATAATCCTTGTTTTTAAATCCTTGCCGTATTCTGACTGAAAATTCAGGTCAGAGGCGCTTGACAGCTCCTTTCCATTGTTCAGATTAACAAGGCAGCCTGCAATAATGGTTGTGCCTATATCAAAGGAGATTCCGTAGACATCTTTTGTGGTATCGCCTATTTCCAAGTCAGTCAGCCTTCTGCCTATTATTACCGCTGTTATCCTGTGGCTGCTCTCTTTTAACAGATCAGGCAGTCTGCGGATCAATCCAAGCGATGTCTCTACCTTGCCAAACCGCCTTTTAATTGAGCCTTCAACTATATCAAGGTCTGCAATTCCATGCCGCTCTTTTGGCTGCTGCACCTTTAGGAATATCTTTGTAATATTCGGCCTTAAATGCAGTTCACGGATTCTGCTTGCCTTTACGGATTTTATTTTTAATATGCGGGATTCTGCTGGTATTATGAGCCGCATATTGTCAGTTACCCTTGACCTGCACGCAAATCTGTAGCCGATTTTAAGCATTGTGCCTGAAAGCAGCTGATGTTCGCAGCTATCAGGCGCAGATACGCCTTCTATTATCTGTACAACACATTTACCGCAGGTACCCTCGCCATTGCAGGGAGCATTAAGCATGATGCCTGCAGAGGCGCATGTCTTAAGGATAGTAGCGCCTTTACTGCAGATGACCTCTTTTTCATCAGGCAGTATATTAACCTTTAGTTTTGCCTCACTCTCCATATAAAATCACACAGCCTTTTTATGTATAGTTGACATTGGATTTTCACTAAATAGAAAAATAACTCCGCCAAAAATGCTTGCAATAACAGATATGGAGAACCACAATAATGAAAGGCTCAAAGCCTCTGTTGTCCCGAGCCCTACTTTATGAAAAAGAAAGATAAAAGCAAATTCTCTAACCCCAAGTCCGCTCAGAGTAACAGGAACCATAGATATAACAACAACAATAGGTATAAATAAAAAAAAGTATGCCAGTGATATATTAAAGTTCAGTGACATTGAAAGAAAATAGACAATAGATATCGCTATTATCTGTACAATAAAGGATAATATAATAACTCTTATTACTACATCCTTATGATTTCTGTATCTTTTAATTGATTCAGAGATGCCTTTTAGCTTTTGCCTCACCCATTCAAGTCTTCCGCCTTTTATAAAATTATTAACCCTGTCCCTTACCCCTTTGTTTGCAATCAGGAGCAAAAAGGCGAAAAAACCTAAAGTGATAAAAGCAAGTAACATGACAATTACCGGCTTATCCTTAATATAGGAATAGCCGATAATAAGCGACAAGAGCCCTATAACCATAAGGGCAAAAAAACCGCTCAGCCTCTCAACAAATATGGATGCCGCTGATTCACTTCCCATGTTAGATTTTTTGTAGAGATAATATCCTCTTATAACATCTCCGCCAACAATAGTAGGCATAAAAAGATTGAAAAACATACCAATAAAGCAATAACCAACAAGGTTATAAAAGTGGATATTCATCTTTTCGGTATGAAGGAGCATCTTCCATCTAAAGGTGCTTATTATCTGTGAAACAAGAAAAAGTATCAACGCAAATGAAAATATCATTATATCTGCGCTCTTTATGATGTTGTAAAATTTATTCACATCTACTTTGTAATAAAGCATTGTCAGTAGAAGGCTGCTTAAGACTATCTTCATTAACATTGATATCCACTTCTTATTAATTTTCATTTTTGTCAGATACCTTTCTCATAACATAAACAGCATTATTGTGTATTTCATAATATATTTGCACAAGCATTTCGCAGAGAAATCCCGTGATTGTCAATGCAGATTGCAGGTATGATATTTAAACGGATTACAGAATAGAATGCCTTTCTCTTATCAAAGATATCGCTGATAAAATAATAGGTTATCACGGCTATCCCTGCTGAAATTGCAACTGCGCCGAATCTCACGCCGAATTCTGTGCTGCCAAAGATAGTGGTAAAAATAAAGATAATATAGGCCACAACAGGACCCTTGCTGTAATAGCTTATATCAAGATTTCTTGACCATTCCCAGTAGTGCGCCTCATCCTCAGCAAGGTCAAATGGACTGTTGGCAATAAACCAGAATCTAAAGATAGTAATGCTAATAAGAAATATATAAAATAAAAGTGTGTAATTGCTCTTTCGTTCTAACACAAAATCCTGCGGTCTGAAAGGTTATGACTATATAATAGCCTATTTTATTTTGTAATGAGTTAAAATATAAGGAGATTTTAATATTTAATGTCTCGTTTGTCAATCTATTTTAGACAGCTATATGACAGAAAAAATTGTTCTTGACTTTTAGTTTAAAATCCTGAATAATATCAACAAGTATGTATATTAAGAGGCTTTTTTTCATACTCTTATTACTAATATCTGCAGCAGTAAGCTTAACTGCCTGTAGCGTTAATAAGACAGCATACAAAAAAGAGCTTCCACTTTCTATTTTATCTGAAAAGATAAAGTCAACAGATAAAGAGAAAAAATGGGAGGCATTGTCCTACTTAGAAGATCATTATTATAATGACAATCCAGAAATAGTTAATCTTTTAATCTATTCCCTAAAAGATAATAGCCCTGAAATCAGGCTGAAGGCCGTCCAGTCCTTAGCAAACAACAATATTGTAGAGCCTCTTATCCCTCTTTTAACAAGCGATGATGACTGGCTTGTCCGTGCAGAGGTAATAAAGGCTGTATATGAAGCAAAAAAGAAGAAAGCCCTGCCCTATTTAAAAATTGCATTGCAGGATAAAGAACCGTCAGTAAGAGAAGAGGCTGTCTCCTACATATCAAAGATAAAAACAAGGGATACCATGCCAGTTTTAATAAGCGCACTGAATGATTCTAACAGGGATGTTAAGAGAAAGGCCATTAATGCCTTGGCAGCCTTTGGTTTAGAGGAGCCGATAATAAACCAATTTAATGATGATGACCCGCTTGTCAAAGAAGAGGTCTTAAAGGTATTAGTTGATATTCAAAGCCCGGCTGTCTCTAATCTGTTGCTAATGGGATTATGGGATGAAAGGGTTAATATCAGAAGAAGGTCAGCATCTTTCCTCGCTCAGGAAAAACATAAACACTCACTTGAACCTTTGATTGGCGCACTAAATGATTCAGATATAATTGTGAGGATATACGCTGCTGAGGCGCTTGGGAACCTCGGCGACCAGAGGGCGCTGTCTCCTCTGCTTGATGCCTTAACCAATACAAGAGACAACAGCCTTATAAATGTTGTTAAAAACAGCATCAATAAATTAAAACCTGTAGAGGAACTGCCAGAAGAGGCTGTTGACCATTATAAAAAAGGGATTGCGCACCAGAACCGAAAGGAATTTGAAAAGGCAATATCAGAATATGAGCAGGCTGTCAAAATATATCCAAATTATTCAGATGCACACTATAATCTTGGGAAGATATATTACCAGCAGAATCTCACAACCCATGCTACAAACGAATTTAAAAAGGCGCTCTTAAATCCGTATAATAGCAAGCCTGAATTATGCTATATTGAATTAGGGAATATCTGTTTTGAAAATTTCCTCTATGATGAAGCTGCTAATGAATACAAGAAGGCGCTGTCAATAAAAAAAGATAATGCATCTGCGCATACCGGGCTCGGTATGGTCTATAAGAAAAAGAGGCTTTACGAAATGGCGGTTGCAGAATTCAGAGAGGCAATAAATATTGACAGAAACTATGCTGCAGCATATAAAAATATCGGCGATATATTCTTTGATTTAAAAAGATATGACGCTGCATTAAAGGAGTATAAATCTGCGCTAAAGGTAAATCAACTTGACCCTGAGGTGCGGAATAACATTGGAAATATCTATAATATAAAAGGGCTGTATGACGAGGCAATCTTAGAATACAAAGAGGCCTTGAATATAATGGATTATAATAACAGAGAGATATTCCATTCAAACCTAAGCCGCATATATAATAAAAAGAAGATGTATGAACAGGCAATAGCTGAGGCAAAGAAGGCTATAAGGCTTAAACCTGATTATGCAGAGGCGCATGTGAGCCTTGGATTCGCATATATTGAAAAGAATATGTATGGCAAGGCGGTAGAGGAGCTTAAAAACGCAGTCAGGCTAATGCCTGGCATTGCAGAGGCGCACAATAATCTGGGATGGGCATATGAGCAATTAGGCGAATATAACCTTGCTGTAGATGAATATAAAAAGGCGATTCAGGCAAAACCCGCATGGGAACTGCCCAAAAACAATCTGAAACGGGTAAGAAGCAACAATTAATCTCTTAATTAATCTCAATAAGAATAAAAGACTGGCCTTCCTGTATTGAAATATCATTAGACAATTTTATATTCTTATCTATCTTAGACAAAACATCAGTAAACTGATTTTTTATTTCAGTTAGAAAACCGTCATATTTATCCATAGGAATCCTGACCAGAAACTCTTTTTTCTCGATGCTATCTGGCATAAACCCCTTTGTAGAAAGGATTACAGCGCCTGAATTTTCAGATAGCGATTCAATCTTTGTAAATATGACATCAGGCTGGAGGTCAGACTTTAATGTCAGCCTATATAAACCTTGTTTAATCTTTTCTTCGGGTTTCTTTTTAACTGCAGCCTGCTCTGTCTTTGCAATATCAGTTTTCTTCTTATCTATTTTTTCTTCCTGTTTTTTAACAGTTGTTTCTTCTGCCTTATCTGCAGAGCTTGTCATTAATATCTTTTCTTTTTTTACTGCCTCTTTTTTAGGCTCTGCCTTTTCATCAATCTTCTTTTCTGTCTTTAACTGAACAGGATTTGCAGAAGCAGGCTTATTTTCAGCTATAGGTTCAACAGGCTTCTTTACATCCAGTGCAGCCTGAACAACATCTTTTGCCTCATCTGCCTTTTTAAAGGAAGTATTATTCATTATTACATAAAGACCTGCAGGTATAAATGCAAATAAAAGGATTAGTATTGCTGGTAACGTCACAGGGTGTTTGGAAAAGGCCTTTTTTGCCTTTTTTTTGATTCTTTGAGGTGTATTGCCTATTCTTCTGAAAAATGACGGCTGCGGCTGTAAACTAACTAATAATTCAGAGACAGATACCCTTTTTTTGGCAAACTCCATATCTGCAGAGCACATAATACAGCCCTTCACATGGCCTTCAACATATATCCTCTTTCTCTTATCAAGCTCGTCTCTTAGATATTTATCTATATAGTCTTTTACCTTTGAACATTCAGTCATCTGCTGCCCCATTTTTTATTGTTTAACAAAAATCTGCGTAAAATAAAATGTATCATCCTGTGCCTGGGCTATCCCGATCCCTGATAATTCATATTCCGCATTGATTATATTTTTATAATGGTCTTTGCTTTCCAGCCAGCTCTTAAATGCTGTTTCAACAGGGTCTTCCGTATTCTTATTTGAAGCAATATTCTCTGCGACTATTGTCCATTTTATCTTTGCAGCCTTCAGCCTTGTCCCGACATTCTCTTTATCAGGATTTACATGGTCAAAGTATCTTCTTTTGACCATATCCTTGCTGTGTGTCCTTGATGCCTTCTGAATCTTTGTATTTAATTTAAGCTGATTAAGACCCTTTGAGAGCCGCTCTGAATTAACCATGTCAAAGAGCTTTTTTTCCATCATAAACAAATCACGTTTTGGGGTCAGTTTCCTTGTATGAGCCTGTGTCTTTTGTTCAGCAGGAGCTGCATTTGCTGGGAGAACAAACAGGATTATTAGAAAAATTACACAATATTTTTTTACAAACATAGTTCGTTTTTTTAATGTTCCTTTGCTGTATCTATCTGCGCCTTTTGAAGCCTTTTAGAATAATCAATATATACGGCCTTCCATTCGCTGAAGATGTTCAATACCTCTTTTCCTGCCTCCCTGTGTCCGTTCCCTGAATTTTTCATACCGCCAAAAGGCAGATGTGTCTCAGCGCCAATCGTAGGGCTGTTGATATATGTAATCCCTGCCTGAATATCTGATATTGCCTTGAATGTCCTGTTAATATCTTTTGTATAAACAGAAGATGATAGGCCATAGTTTGTGCTGTTTATCACTTCTATTGCCTCCTCAAAGCTGTTTACGGGCATTATCAGAACAACAGGGCCAAATATCTCTTCCTGTGCAATACGCATTGATGGATGGCCGTCAGCAAAGATTGTGGGCATATAGAAGAATCCTTTTTTACACTCGCCTTCCTCATAAAAATATCCGCCCATTAAAAGCTTGGCGCCCTCTTTTTTGCCAATCTCAACATAACTGTGTATCTTCTTTAATTGCGATTCATTTATAACAGGACCCATGTCTGTATCAGGAGAAAGGCCATTGCCAATCCTTATCTTTTTTGCCCTTTCAACAAACTTCTCAGTAAACTCTTTTAAGACTCCTTTATGAACAATCAATCTGCTTGTTGCAGTGCATCTCTGGCCGGTTGTTCCAAATGCGCCCCAAAGAGCGCCGTCAACTGCCAAATCTATGTTCGCATCATCCATTACAATCTGTGCATTCTTGCCGCCAAGCTCCAACGAGCATCTCTTTAGATTTTTTCCACATATCTCTCCTATCCTCTTTCCAACCTCAGCAGAGCCTGTAAAGGAGATTAGATTTACCTTTGGATGGTTTAACAATGCCATTCCTGCCTCTTCTCCTGAGCCATGAACAAGATTAACAACGCCCTTTGGCATCCCTGCCTCTTGCAGTATCTGAACAAGCTCCATTGACGATGCAGGCGCATCAGATGCAGGTTTTAAAACAACTGAATTTCCGCATATCAACGCAGGAAATATCTTCCATGAAGGTATTGCAACAGGAAAGTTCCATGGACAAATCAGGCCGACAACTCCAACAGGCATCCTTATTGACATGCAGAATTTATTTTTTAATTCAGAGGGTGTGGTGTCTCCAAAGAGCCTCCTCCCCTCACCTGCCATATAAAAGGCAGTATCAATCCCTTCCTGAACATCGCCCTTTGTCTCATCAAGGATCTTACCCATTTCAGCAGTGGCTATCTTGGCAATGTCATCCTTCTTCTTTCTTAGGAGTTTTTCTGCCTTATAAATTATCTCTGCCCTTGCCGGCGCAGGCGTCTTTCTCCATTTGTCAAATGCAGAGGCTGCTGCCTCAACAGCCATATTAATATCCTCTGCGCCTGATTTTGGAAATACCCCGACTATTTCACTCTTATCTGCCGGGTTAATATCATTAAAGGTTGCCCCTGTTTTTGATGTAACCCACTCGCCATTTATAAAATTTTTGAACATCTCTGCCATTGAGGCCCTCTATTGTTTTTTTTCAGTCTTGTCCTCTTGCTTGGGTGTTACATCTATCTCTGTATCAGACATACCCTTTTTAAAGCCTTTAATAGCCTTGCCAAGATTTGTCCCGATCTCAGGGAGTTTTCCAATCCCAAATACAAGGAGCGCTATAACAAGTATTATTATTAATTCCGGCATTCCTAAACCAAACATTTTAAACCTCCATTTCCTTTAAGCCCCTTCTTTTCTAAAACTGTTTACTCTCTTTCCGTATATCCCGTTTCTAAGCTGAACAGCCAATCTCTTTCCAAGAATCGGCACAGGCTCATTTATAGAGACTCTATTATTAGATTCCCACATGCCGGAGAGTATCTTGAGCTTAAATGGATATTCATAAAACGGGCTTTCTCTCGGTATTTCAATATCTGAACTTGTAAAAGTAAAATTTGATGTGCAGTTAAGCCTGTAAAACACAATGCCATTGCCTTTTACAACTAAAAAGGGATAATTAACCTTTATAGGTATTTTCTTAAGCTTTGGCTGCAGATTCAGGCTTATCACCTGCCTGTTATTGTAGGATGCCTCAAAGTGAAAGAAATTACCAATCTTTTTGAGAATAGATGCGTAGCTGTCAGCAGGCTGAAGAGGCAAAAGGGTTTTTGAGATATTCAGAGAGCTATAATAAAAACCCCTTTTCCCCTCATACTGCGTATACGCTGGAAGAAGCGCAAACTCATTGACTTTTTCAGGATCTTCTAAATTGCTTGAGATATAAAAGCCGCCTGTTGTATAACCAGGCAAAATGTTTATGACCTTGAAGGGCGGAGGTATGTACTCCTCTGCCTTATTTGAAGGGACTAAATAAAGTACCATGAAGCAGAGACTGCTATTTTTACCCTCCCTCTTTTTCATATCTTAATTATATATCTTTTAGATTGCAGGTGTCAATTCTGTTTATCTTTTTTCCAGATTCTCAAATCTTGTATATTTGTCAATATATGCGAGTTTTATTGTGCCGACAGGGCCGTTTCTCTGTTTGCCTATTATAGCCTCTGCCTTGCCCCGCCTGCTGCAGGTGCATGTAGCATCCCTTTCACATGTGCAGGGATTGTATACCTCTTCCCTTGATACAAAGACTATCACGTCTGCATCCTGCTCAATTGCGCCTGATTCCCTTAAATCTGCGAGCATTGGTTTCCTATCAGAGCGTGATTCCACTGCCCTGTTAAGCTGGGATATTGCAATTACAGGTGTGCTTAGCTCTTTTGCCAAGGCCTTTAAGGAGCGGGATATCTCAGATATCTCCTGTTCCCTTGTATCTGACTTTCCCCTTCCCCTCATCAATTGAAGGTAATCAACAATAATAAGGCCGAGTCCATCCTTAGACATTAGCCTTCTTGCCTTAGCCCTCATTTCAATTACAGAAAGCGCAGAGCTGTCATCTATAAAAATAGGCGACTCTGAGAGCCTGCCAGCAGCAGTTGTAAGTTTCGGCCAGTCTGTCTTTCCAAGATAGCCTGAGCGGAGCTTGTGCGCATCCACCCTTGCCTCTGAGCAGAGCATCCTGAGAACAAGCTGCTCCTTTGTCATCTCAAGGCTGAATATTGCAACAGGAGTTTTTTTCTCAATCGCAGCATTCTGCGCAATGCAGAGGGAGAGCGCTGTCTTGCCCATTCCAGGCCTTCCAGCGATAATTATTAAATCGCCTGGCTGCAGGCCTGATGTCATTTCATCAAAATCCATAAAGCCGGTTGCAAGGCCTGTTACCATCTCCTTTTTCTCATAAAGCTTTTCTATTGTTTCAAAGCTGCTTTTAACTATCTCTTTAATATTAACAAAGGATTGCTTGATCCTCTTTTCTGATATAGCAAAGATATTCCTTTCTGCTGAATCCAAAAGATCTTCCACATCCTGTGTATGTTCATAGCCGGAAGTAACTATTTCTGTTGCAGTGTTAATAAGGTTTCTGAGCAAGGCCTTTTCATGAACAAGTTTTGAGTGGTATTTTATATTTGCCGCAGTAGGAACAATATTGACAAGCGCTGCAAGATAAGATGCCCCGCCTATCAGTTCAAGCTCGCCTTTTTTCCTAAGATGGTCAGTGAGCGTAATCAAATCTATTGCGTCGCTCTTTTCATATAGGTCAAGCATGGCTGTATAAATCCTTCTGTGATTTTCCTTGTAAAAGTTCTCTACAGCCAATATCTCAATGGCCTTATTCAATGAGGCGTTGTCAAGCAGCACAGCGCCAAGCACAGACTGCTCTGCCTCTATGTTCTGCGGCGGAAGTTTTTGTAAGGCAATGTCCATTGTATCCATAATAACACCTCCAAAAGCTCAAACAGTTTGGACCATTTAACCTGTTTAAACCGATAAAAAATCTGTCAACTGGTTTATCTTAATCCTCTTTCTTTCAGACGTCCTTGTATCTATTATCAAGGCTTCATCATCTTTTAAATCCTTCACGCCGAGCGCTATTGCCTTTGGTATTCCCCACTCTTTTGCATAATCTAAGGAGCTGTTTAACTCTCTCTTAATTATGTCTCTTGCAACATTACAGCCTTTGTCTCTTAAAGCCTTCGCAAGTTTTATTGCAGCAGTTTTGTCTTTATTAAAATCAATAAGCAGGATATTCACCCTGTCTGTTTCCAACTCAATGCCCTGTGCATCTATTGCTGCAAGAAGCCTTTCCACATCAAGGGCAAATCCTGTTGAAGGGCAGTCAAAACCGAATTTTGCGAGCAGGCCGTCATATCTTCCGCCGCTTCCTATCTCATATCCTATCCCTTTAACAAATACCTCAAAGAGTATCCCTGTGTAATAGTCAAATCCCCTGACCTCTGTAAGGTCAATTAATATGTATTTTTCAAGGCCGTATAGTTTCAGTATTCTGTAAACATCCCTTATGTTCTGAACAGCCTTCTTTGATTCCTTATTATCTGCAATGGCCTCTGCCTTATCAAGTATCTCTTCCTTGCCAAAGAGGTCCGCAATCTTCAAAAGTTTATCGCTCCGGGTTTTGCTGATGCCTGACAAGAGCTCCTCAACCCTCAGCATCTCTTTTTTGGAAAACGCGTCTTTTACCTTTAAATAGGTCTGGCTGTCAAGGCCGATTTCTTTCAGCATCCCTTTAAAAAAACCTATCTGCCCCATTGCAATCTCAAAACCATCAAGTCCTATCTCTTTGAGGGATTCAACTGCAATTGCAACCATCTCTGCATCTGATTCAGGAAGGTCAATGCCTATTAACTCGCCGCCAACTTGAAATATCTCCTGCTGCCTGCCTGCATGTTCTTCTTCATATCTGAATACATTTGCATTATAGCACAAACGCATAGGCCTTGGTTTTTCAGCTAAGGAAGCAGCGGCAATGCGGGCGATCTGGGCAGTAATATCAGGCCTTAAGGCAAGTATCCTGCCTGTGCCCCTGTCTACAAATTTATAAGCCTTGTCAGTAAGGTTTTCGTCAAGGCCTGCAGAAAGCGCGTCAAGAAATTCAAATCCTGGAGTAACAATCTCTTTAAACCCCCATCTTGAAAATACAGAAAGGATTATCTCCTCAACCCTCTTTTTTTTCGCAGCCCTTTCAGGGAAAAATGTCCCAACACCTTTTGGCAAAAAAGGTTTTGTTGTAC
>CAKKRA010000214.1:464-1494 GCA_919902475.1 Nitrospiria bacterium | reverse complement strand
CGGATGAATCTTTTTATGAAGATATTTCATTGCATAGTTCATCACCACAAAATATAAAAACTGCGGCGTGCCAATAAGCCTTTTCCATATTGACGTATGCGAAAGCGTCCTGTTCCAGAGCCAGTTCACGCCGTCCAGCAGCTCTTCCGGCTTCATCTGCTTTGGTTTAAACACAACATGCGTGCAGTCATAATTGTCCCAGTTCCTGTCAATAATCCTTCCCTCTGCATCAAGCTTTTTATGCAAAACAGTATTGGGAAGCGGGGTAGAAATCAAAAAGAAGGACGAATCTATCTTGTTCTTATTTATAAACTTTAGCGTCTTTTCAAACACAGAGACATCATCAGAATCAAGCCCAAATATAAAGCTCGCCATGATGCCGATGCCGTGGTCATGTATCTTTTTTATCTGCCATTCAAAGTCTGCTGCCTTGTTAAAGCTCTTTCCCATTTTGTTTAGATTATCCTGCGATACAGATTCAAATCCGATTGCAAGGCTCACGCATCCGCTCTTCTGCGCCAATTTTAATAACTCATCATCCCTCGCAATGGATATTGTAGAATAGCTCTGCCATTTCACATTGTATGGGATAAGCATATTAAAAAGCTCTTTTGCATAAGCCTTGTTGCCGATAATATTGCTGTCAGCAAAGAAAATGGCATCGCGGGGATAAGGCGACTTAAATCTTGCAAGGCCTTTTCTTACAGGCTGCTCAGAAACCATCTTTATCTCTCTTTCAACATCCTTTACAGGCCTGTATCTGAATTTTCCGCCGTAGAATGATGAAACAGCGCAGAAGTCGCATGAAAACGGACAGCCGCGCGATGTCTCTATAATCTGAATAGGAAAATATTTCTTTATGTCTAACAGATCCCTTCTCGGTATCGGCAGGTTCTCCATTGACGGATGGTCATCTATCTTATAAAACTTTTGCATCTTATTGTTTAAAAAATCCTTGCATAATGTAGGCCATGTTCCTTCTGCCTCGCCGACTACAACTGCATCTGCATGCTGTATCGCCTCATCAGGC
>CAKKRA010000214.1:0-454 GCA_919902475.1 Nitrospiria bacterium | reverse complement strand
AGAAGAAGGGTGCAGGCCGCCGAGCACAACAGGGACGCCCTTTGCCCTGAACTTATCAGCAACCTCATAAGCCCGCATTGCCATCGGCGTCATAGAAGATATGCCTACAAGGTCAACATCCAAATCAAAGTTGATATCCTCCACAACCTCATCCACAATGGTGATATCAAAATCATCCGGCGTTAGTGCTGCAACTGCAGGTATGCCTATTGTTGGATAGGCAAACTTAAAGTCCCGTCCCATTGCAGTGTTCCTGCCCATTGGCGTGATGAGCAGTAATTTCTTCTTAGGCATTATGACCTCCTCTTTTTATCCTCTCTATTGTCATCCTCTGCCATTTTGTCGGCTCAAAAGGATCCTCAGGCCCGTGCAGTTTTTTAAATGGCTTTCCTGTCTTCTGCTCCATATACTTTTCAAATGGCATGTAGTTTGTCTGCACCCATGGCTTTCTTGT
>CAKKRA010000213.1 GCA_919902475.1 Nitrospiria bacterium | reverse complement strand
GGGCCAGCGGCGCTCAACCCGGCGTCAGCAGCAAAAACTCCGCCACCGGACCGGTCGCGGCCCATGTGTTTGAAACCCCCGGCACCTACACCGTTACCCTGACCGCCTTCGATGGCGCCAACACCGACACCACCAATACGACCATTACGGTGCAGAACCCGGATGCGGTGTTTGCGGGCGGCAACACGATTTGCATCTCCACGTCAGGAACCTTCACGGGATGCCCCGCGGGCGCTACACAGACAACCTCTTCAGACTTTGTAACAGCCATTGCGAATCAAACCACATCAAAGAGATTGCTTTTCCGTCGCGGGGAAACGTTTACAGCGGCATCGCCTGCTGCAATAACTGTTACGGGGCCCGGGATCGTGGGGGCGTTTGGTACAGGCGCGGCGCCTGTTGTGCAGATGACGGGTGCGCAGACTGCGAATAATGCACCGATACTAAACTTATCCAGCGCAAATACTCCAGACATTAAGGACTGGCGGATAATCGACCTGGAGTTTGATGGGCTTAGTAAAACTAACTCGGTGGGGATAGACACTCAAGGCTCAATCAAACAAGTTCTCGTCCTTAATATGAACATGCACGATATCAAGGACGGCATTTTGTTCAACGGCTCCATGCTGGAATGGCATCACACTAACGGCAAACCTACACACGCTATGTATGATGAGATGGCTGTAGTTGATTCGACTATTACTCCAGTTGTTGGCTTAGCAAGTGGTTGGAGAATATTCGCGTCCGCTCAACATTTTTCCATTATGGGTAACGAGCTTGGGGATATGGTCAACGCCGCAGGCTCTGGCTCGCATGTAGTGCGAACCCCGTACATAAGCAAAGGAGTGATTGCTAATAACACCATTGCCAGATCAAGCCTGAATCTTGCGCTTAAGATGCATGGCCCATCTTGGTGCGACTCCACAAGTCCAACTGGTACATGTTTAGTACCAACGGCAGATGGAGTGTTACCAACACCTGGGTACGGATACCTTACCAACACGCACCCTATTGGTCCATTTGCAGCAACTAGCGGCTACACCGAGCAAGTCGTTATTTCCGACAACAAGTTTATCGGTGATAGTAGTCCATATTTGGTTGTTATGGGACCCCGAGATCTTTTTAGGGACGAACGGGTGCGCGATATCATCGTTGAACGCAACTGGTTCCAGGCGGGTAACAATCTTACGCAAAGGGCGGTTGTAATTCACAGCTATGAAACCACTGCCCGAAATAATATATGCGATATGACCAGCGGTGCTCCTTGGGTGGCTTGTTTTGAACCTACGCTCTACATGTCTACCAGCGCTGCGCACCCACCTTATGACATAAGGATTTACAGCAATACGGCATATAGAGGTAACAGTGGTTCTGAGTTTTCAGTCGTCAAGATAGATACGACTTCCACCAATGTTACGGTGCAAAACAACCTGGCTTATGCGCCACTCTCAACGTCAGCGATGGTGGTCAATGGCACGGGTGGTGGCGGCCTGGTTCAGTCAAACAACTCAACACCCGCTCAAATAAAGAACACTTTTCCAGCATGGGTCTCTGCCACTCCATCTTCACCCACAGATTTCAGCCTCACCGCCGGCAGTTATGCCAGGGAAGCGGGTTTCGCCGTCCCGGTCTGGTCGGATTTTTTCCGCATCAGCCGGCCGCAGAATGGCGTGATTGACATCGGCGCCGTCGAAGGGCCTTAGGTACATGCCGAAAACGAACAACATGTCATTGACCTCGTTCTGGATTTAAATAGCAGGCCTTTTTTTATGCATTTCGGTTGACTGCTCAAAGGTATAGGCAGCCCTGATAATCGTCTCTTCATCAAAGGGCTTGGCAATAATCTGCAAGCCGATTGGCAGATTGCCTTTTGTGAAGCCGGATGGGATTGATGCTGCCGGCACACCTGCTAAATTCACTGATATGGTAAATATGTCAGAAAGATACATCTGCAATGGGTCTGCTGTCTTTTCACCGATTTTAAATGCAGGCGTTGGCGATGTTGGCGTTATTATCACATCCACCTTTTTAAATGCCTCATCAAAATCCCTCTTTATCAATGTCCTCACCTGCTGGCCTTTTTTATAAAATGCCTCGTAATAGCCTGCTGATAGGGCATAGGTGCCGAGCATTATTCTCCTCTTTACCTCACTGCCAAAACCTTTTGCCCTTGTCTCCATATACATATCTATCAAGTCCTTGCCCTTTGCACGGAACCCGTATTTTACGCCGTCGTATCTTGCCAAGTTTGAGCTCGCCTCTGATGTTGCGAGGATATAATATGTTGCAATAGCATAACCTGTATGAGGGAGCTTTATCCTCTCGCTCTTTGCACCAAGACCCTCAAGCAGTTTCACTGCATCCAATACAGATTTCTCTATCTCAGGGTCAATACCCTCTATAAAGTATTCATCAGGAATGCCAATCTTTAAACCTTTAACATCTTTTATTAGAGATTTTGTAAAATCAGGCAGAGCAACATCTGCAGATGTTGAATCGCATTTGTCATAGCCTGATATTGCATTCATCATTATAGCGCAGTCAGTAACATCTTTGGTAATAGGCCCTATCTGGTCTAATGATGATGCAAAGGCAACGAGGCCATAGCGGGATACCCTTCCATAGGTCGGCTTCATGCCGACAACACCGCACAGTGCCGCAGGCTGTCTTATTGAGCCGCCTGTATCAGAGCCGAGCGCTGCAATGCACTCATCAGCAGAAACAGCAGCAGCAGAGCCGCCGCTTGAACCTCCGGGCACCCTTTCTAAGTCGTATGGATTCCTTGTTGCGCCAAAGGCAGAGTTCTCAGTTGACGAACCCATTGCAAATTCATCCATGTTGGTCTTGCCTGTTAAGATGTAGCCGCTTGCCTTTAATTTAGTTATAACTGATGCATCGTATGGCGGAATAAAATTTTCAAGTATCTTAGAGGCGCAAGTTGTTTTAACACCGTCAATGCAGATATTGTCTTTAATAGCAATCGGTATACCTGTTAATGGATTAACCTTGCCTGCTTTAATCTCTTTATCAGCATCCTCTGCCTGCTTTAATGCCTCATCCCTTGCAACAGACAGATATGCCTTTACCTTATTCTCTACACTATCAATCCTCTTAAATACATCGCTTGCAATATCTTTGGCAGTTATCTCTTTATTCTTTATTTTCTCATGCAGTTCATGAATAGTTAATTTGTAAAGTTCCAATTCCTGCCTCCGCTTATTTCTTTGCTATCCTGTTCTTCTCATCCACATAAACAATCTTTGGCTTAAAAGCCTTAAGCTCTTCGTCATTATAATATTCATAGCAAAATATAATCACCCTGTCTCCAACAACACCCTTTCTTGCAGTTGGGCCGTTTAAGCATATCTCCCCGCTGTTTTTCTTACCCGGTATTACATAGGTAACAAACCTCTCGCCATTATTCAGATTAGACACAACCACCTGCTCATAAGGAAGTATTTCCACTGCCTCCATTAACACCTCATCAACAGTAAGGCTTCCTTCGTATTCAAGATTAGAATCTGTGATTGTTGCCTTGTGTATCTTTGCCCTTAGCATTGCCCTTAGCAATTTTAAATCCTCCTATTCAATAATTTTTGGCACCCTGAAAAACTCCTCTGTCCTGTCAGGCGCATTTGCCAATACCTTTTCAACCGGCAGAGAGCCTGTTACAGCGTCACCCCTCATAACATTCTGCATCTTTATAACATGGGATGTCGGCTCAATACCATTTGTGTTTACCTCATTAAGTTTCTCTACATGAGTAAGTATACCGCTCAACTGCTTTACAAAGGTCTCTTTTTCCTCTTCTGTAAGTTTAAGCCTTGAAAGCAAGGCTATGTGCTCAACATCTTTTTTTGTTATATTCATGCCCTCTCCAGTCTTGCGTATTTTACTGAAAGCCTCTTTAAACCAGCGCCTTCAAAATTTACGATTACCTTCTCATCATCACCTGTTCCTTCTGATGCCTTTACCTTACCTCTGCCAAAATTGGGGTGATGTACTGCAGCGCCTATCTGGAAAGTTGCTAAATATTTCTTATCTGAAAATCCACTGCTTGACAGTCGGGACGCCTGTCCTGCTGATCTACTCCATCTTTCACCCTCTCCTTTGTCATTGTCAATCCAGTCTACCAGCTCCTCTGGTATCTCATTTATAAACCTTGATGCCCTCGCATTCCTCTCACTGCCAAATATAAACCTCTTCTCTGCATGAGTAATATAAAGTTTTTCTTTTGCCCTTGTAATGCCTACATAGCAGAGCCTCCGCTCCTCTTCAAGCTGTCTGTCATCATCAAATGCCCTGAAATTTGGGAATATCCCCTCCTCCATGCCTGAAACAAATACAACAGGAAACTCCAGACCCTTTGCATTATGAAGGGTCATTAAGAATACCGCATCATCCTTATCAGAAACATCGTCTATCTGCGCTGATAATGATATGTGGTCTAAAAATCCCTGAATATCTGCCTTCTCATTGTTCTGTTCAAAATCAGCAACAGCAGAGATAAACTCATTTATATTCTCAATCCTGTTCTCTGCATCCTCTTTATCAGACTCCTTTAGCCACTGAATATAGCCTGTTTTTGCAAGTATCTCTTTAACTAAATCAGAAAGTGATAAACCGCCCTTTTCTATCAGGCCGTCCATAAGATTTACAAATCCCTTTATCTTCTCCTTCACATCCTCTGCAGCCTTTATGCCATCATACAGAGAAAGTTTCCTCTCTTTACATAAATCTGTTAATCTCTCTATTGTAACCTGACCAATGCCCCTGCTTGGTGTATTGATAATCCGCTTCAGGCTTACATCATCATCAGGATTTGCAATAACCCTCAGATATGCAGTAATATCCTTTATCTCTTTTCTCTCATAGAACCTCAGGCCGCCGACAATTATATAAGGGACAGCCATCCTGTGAAACTGCTCTTCAAGAATCCTTGACTGTGCATTTATCCTGTATAAAACAGCAAAGTCTTTATATCTTCTGTTATCACTTGTCCTTATCTCTTTTATAGTCTTGCAGATATATAATGCCTCTTTCTGGCCATCCTCTGCTTTATAAAGCCTTATCTTTTCTCCTGATTGATTCTCTGTCCAGAGGGTCTTTTTTCTCCGCGAGATGTTCTTATCAACCACTGAAGATGCTGCATCAAGTATCTTCTGAGTTGAGCGGTAATTCTGCTCAAGCTTTACTATCTTTGCATCAGGAAAGTCCTTTTCAAAGTTTAATATGTTGCTGATATTTGCGCCCCTGAAACCGTATATGCTCTGGTCATCATCGCCTACAACGCATATATTCCTGTGTTTGCTGGATAAGAGCATCATCAAACGATACTGGACATAATTTGTATCCTGATATTCATCAACCATAATGTATTTAAATACATCCTGATAATGTGAAAGCACATCAATATTCTTTTCAAAAAGCTCAACTGTCTTCATCAAAAGGTCGTCAAAGTCAAGGGCGCTGTCAGAAGACAGCTTCTCCTGATACAGCTTATATACCTTTTTTACCTTATCCTCAAACCCAAATTCCTGCGCTTTGAAATTATCAGCAGAGATCAGGTTATTCTTTAAACTGCTTATCTTCTTTGCAATAGAATCAGCAGAATAAAGCTCGTCATTTATATTCAGCTCCTTTGTGCAGCCTTTTATTACAGATAAGGCATCTGCCTTATCATAGATAAGAAAGTCCTTGTTAAATGCCCCCTCACCCTTCCCTCTTCCCTCTCTCAAAATCTTTACACATGCAGAGTGAAAGGTGCTGATTAAAGGTCTGCTGCCGTTTAAAGGAATAATATCCTCAACCCTTTTTCGCATCTCCTCTGCCGCCTTTTTTGTAAAGGTAACAGCAAGAATATTTTTGGGCTCAATCCCCTCTGAAATCAGATACGCTGTGCGATAGGTAATGACCCTCGTCTTGCCGCTTCCAGCGCCTGCAAGTATTAAAAGAGGGCCTTCTTTATGCCTTGCTGCCTCTTGCTGCTGGGGATTTAATGCCTCAAGAACCTCTTTCATTCTACTCCTTACTAAAGTTTGTCATGCCTGAATGTCTTTGTCAGGCATCCAGATTTTCTGGATTCCCGCTAAAAGCATGCGGGAATGACATTTATGGGTGTTCTAAAAAGTTTATCAACAATCTCTAAAGCCTGCACTTACAATTACCTACTCTACTGTAACGCTCTTTGCCAGATTCCTCGGCTGGTCAACATCGCTGCCTCGCAATACTGCTATATGATACGCAAGCAATTGCAATGGTATTGAAAGAAGTATCGGCGTCAGAATATGATTGCACTTAGGTATATAAAGGACATTATCCACCTTTGTTGCAATCTCCCTGTTTCCCTCTGATGCAATTGCAATAATCTTTCCTCCCCTTGCTTTTACCTCCATTATATTGCTTAATACCTTTTCATAGACCTTGTCCTCTGCTGTTAACACAACAACAGGCATATCCTCATCTATAAGGGCAATCGGCCCGTGCTTCATCTCGCCTGCTGGATAGCCCTCTGCATGAATATATGAAATCTCTTTTAGCTTTAATGCGCCCTCAAGCGCAATTGGATAATTTATGCCCCTGCCGAGATACAGGAAGTCCCTGTAATTGAAATATCTGCTTGCAAGCTCCTCAGTCTTCTTGTCATATTTCAGGACATCTTCAACAAGCGTGGGAAGATGAATCAATTCTTGTAAAAGGATTTTAGCAGACTTTACATCTATCTTTCCGCGAATCCTGCCGAGATATACTGCCAATAAGAATAGCGCTGTAAGCTGTGTTGTAAATGCCTTTGTAGATGCAACGCCAATCTCAGGGCCCGCATGGGTATATACAATGCCGTTTGACTCCCTTGTTATGGTACTGCCGACAACATTGCAGATAGACACAATCCTTGCGCCCTTTTTCTTTGCCTCTCTTAATGCAGCCAATGTATCTGCTGTTTCACCTGATTGTGAGATTGCAATAAACAGGACATCCTTGTCTACTATAGGGTCTCTGTATCTGAATTCAGATGCAATATCCACCTCAACTGGAAGCCTCACAAGCTCCTCTATCATAAACTTGCCTACAAGGCCTGCATGCCATGATGTGCCGCATGCAACGATTATAACCTTCTTTAATCCCTTAATCTCTGATTCAGAAAGCTTCATCTCATCAAGATACACACTGCCTGTTTCCTGAGATATCCTGCCCCTGATGGTATCCATTATTGCCCTCGGCTGCTCATGTATCTCTTTAAGCATAAAGTGCTTGTACCCGCCCTTTTCAGCCATCACAGCATTCCACATCACCTTGCTGACTTCCTTTTCAATTGGTATGCCCTCTAAGTCTGTAACAGCATATTTCTTGTTGGTTAAGACAACCATCTCATTATCATCAAGGAAGATTACATCCCTCGTATGGTTCAATATAGCAGGTATGTCTGAGGCAATAAAGTTTTCATTTTCCCCAATGCCGACAACAAGGGGGCTTCCGTTTCTTGCGCCAATCAGGATATCTGGCTCATTTTCATTTATCACGCCGATTGCAAATGAGCCCTCAACCTCCTTCAATGCCTTTCTCACTGCAATCTCAAGCTTATTCCCCTCTTTTACAAACTTATTTACGAGATGACATATTACCTCTGTATCTGTCTCTGAAGTAAATTTACAGCCTTCTTTCATTAAACGGTTTTTTAACTGGGTATAGTTTTCAATAATCCCGTTATGGACAACAACAATGCCTCCTGCCCTGTGCGGATGCGCATTCTCCTCTGACGGCCTTCCGTGTGTTGCCCATCTTGTATGGCCGATGCCGAGTCTGCCTTTCAGGCCTTTGCCTTCAAGCGCTGATTCAAGGTTCTTCAGCTTGCCGACACTGCGCTTGATCTCAAGCTTGCCCTCTTTATTTACTATTGCAATGCCTGCAGAGTCATAGCCCCTGTATTCAAGCCTTCTTAAGCCGTCAATAATGATTGGCACTGATTCTTGTTTTCCGATGTAGCCGACTATACCGCACATAATATTCTCCTCTAAAAATCAGGTTATTTATGTTAAATAAATCTCCCCTAACCCCTCTTTTCCAAAGAGGGGAACACAC
>CAKKRA010000212.1 GCA_919902475.1 Nitrospiria bacterium | reverse complement strand
TAATAATAGAAGGCATTGGCGAAGACCCTAACAGGCCAGGCCTGAAAGAGACGGCTTCCCGAGTTGCAGAGATGTATGAGGAGATATTCTCCGGCATTATAACTCCAACTAATACGCTCTTAAAGCCGATATCAGGCATAAAACATGACGAGATGGTGCTGATTAAAAATATACACTTTTATTCCATGTGCGAGCATCATCTGCTCCCATTTTTTGGAAGGGCGCATATTGCATATATACCGAGCGATGGAAAGATTGTCGGCATAAGCGACCTTGCAAAGGCGCTTGAGGTCCTTGCAAAGAGGCCGCAGATACAGGAGAGGCTTACAAAAGAGCTTGCTGATTTGATTGTCGCAAACCTTAAGCCAAAGGGCGCAATGGTTGTTATTGATGCAGAGCATCTCTGCATGTCAATGCGCGGCGTTAAAAAGCCTGATGTAAAGATTGTTACATCAGCAGTTAGGGGCATCTTCAGGACAAGGGAGTCAACAAGGCTTGAAATGCTTGAGCTGATAAAAAAGGAGTCAATATGAGCAGAGAAAAAAAGCAGGAGCAGATAGCAGTACAACCGCCAATTCAGCCGCAGTTAGCAGGCCACAGGCCTGCAATAATGGCAATAAGAAGATGGCTTCTGCTGATGGATGATATTATCCATGTAATTGTGGCAATAGCGCTCCTCGGCGCTGCAATAATGATGATACTTTACACAATACTTAATTTGCGTTCTTTAGAGCTTCAGTCAATCTTAATGGTTATCAACGATGTCCTCCTTGTTTTGATTATCATGGAGGTTTTATGGACAGTGCTCCGTTATTTAAAGAGGCAGAAGTTTTCTTTAAATCCCTTTTTTGCGATTGGTATAATTTCCAGCATCAGACGCATACTTGTTATCGGCGCCCAGATGTCCATAGGTGAGATGCACGACCTTGAGAAGGTAAAGGTCCTCTTTATAGAGCTTGGGATAAACACAGGCATTATTCTGGCGCTTGTAGCAGCTTATTATATATATGCAAAGGTCCCAAAAGAGGATTAAGAGCTTGTTGAAAAACTCAACAATCTCTGATTACACAGATAAAAGACAAGATTACACAGATTAAAACTCCTTGAAATATCTGTGCAATCATTTTTTCTAATCTGTGTAATCAAGGCTGTTGAAGATTTTTTCAACAGCCTGTTAGATTAAAACAGATAAAGTGAATTTAAGGAGGGGGAAAAGTGGCCGCAAAGATAATTGACGGAAAAGCGATATCAGCAAAGATAAAAGAGGAGATGAAGAGGGAGGTTGCAGAATTAAGGGGGACAGGCATCTTCCCCGGACTTGCAGTAATACTGGTGGGAGAGAATCCTGCATCAGTGGTGTATGTCAGGAATAAAGGCAAGGCATGTCATGATGTGGGCATCCACTCAGAGGAGCACAGGCTTACTGGAAATACATCTGAAGAGGATCTGTTAAGGCTCATAGACAGATTAAATAAGGATGACAAGATAAATGGCATCCTTGTCCAGCTTCCTCTTCCAAAACATATAAATGAAAAGAAGATACTTGAGGCAATATCACAGGATAAAGATGTGGACGGCTTTCATCCGTATAATGTTGGAAAGCTGATGATCGGCGAGCCGATATTTGCGCCATGCACACCCTATGGCGTGATGAAGATGCTTGAATATTCTAATATAGATTTAACTGGAAAGAATGCAGTGATAGTAGGCAGGAGCAATATTGTTGGAAAGCCAATGGCAATGCTTCTTTTGCAGAAGAATGCAACTGTTACCATCTGCCATTCAAAGACAAAGGATCTGGCAGGCGTATGCAGAAGCGCAGACATCCTTGTTGCTGCCATTGGAAAGGACAGGTTTGTTAAGGCAGATATGGTAAAGGACGGGGCTGTTGTTGTTGATGTCGGCATAAACCGCCTTCCAGATGGAAAGCTTGTCGGTGATGTTGACTATGATGCAGTAGCACAGAAGGCAGGATATATTACGCCTGTGCCCGGCGGTGTTGGGCCGATGACAATAACTATGTTATTATATAATACTATACAGTCAGCAAAAAGGGCAGCAGGGAAGGGCAGTCAGATTTAGTGATAGGGGTCATCTGCTGCGTTGTCGCTTCGGCCTCGCATCCTC
>CAKKRA010000211.1 GCA_919902475.1 Nitrospiria bacterium | reverse complement strand
CCGCCGGGGATATATTTTTGCGCCTCTGCAAATAATTTTTTAGAAATTGCGTTGCGCATCAGCCCTCCTCCCCATCTTCAAAATACTTCATGCTCGTCTTCTTAAACTCCTTTGTGCTGTATAAAAGGGAATATTCTTTAATGCCTGTTGCCTCTGAAATCTTCTTTGCAATTGCCTCGCAGTCATCCCTTGTCTTTCCATGAATCATTGTATAAAAATTATACGGCCAATCTGAAAATGTAGGCCTTTCGTAGCAGTGTGTTACCTCTTTAAAGGATGCCATGATATTGCCAATCCTCTCTGCATCATCCTTAGGCACAATCCAGATGCCCATGCCATTTGCTGATATCCCTGCCTCCCTGTGCCTCAATGTTGCGCCAAAGCGCCGGATATAGCCCTTTTCACGAAACTCTTTTATTTTGGCAATCACCTCTGCCTCTGAAATGCCGATCTGCTCTGCAATCGCCTTATAAGGCTGTTCTGCCACCGGCATATCATCCTGAATTATCCTGATTAATCTTTTTTCTGTCTCTGTAAGCTGAATCATAAAAAATCCTCTCTTCTTTTGATTAATTTGAACTACTGGAATTTAACACACAAAACTATGGCCTGTCAAGGAATGCCTAATTTATCAAAAGCGCTATTGACAGATTCAAAGGTTTTTGGTAACTTTAAAAAATATAGATATTTAACTCATATGAGTAACATTAAGGAGGCACTTATGTTGAGAAAGGCATTATTGTTGTTTGGACTAATAGCGCTGCTTGGCTGTGCACATGCCAAGCCTGCTGACACGCCGCTGGTGGCGCCTGGTGATCTGTCCTACGAGGAGCTGCACACCACAGAACGTTTCCGTAAGTACAAGTCCGTGGGTATACGTCTATTTGATGTCGGGGAAGTGTCTTTTTTAAGCACTAATGCAGAGGAGCGTACAGAGATGGAGGCATTCAAGCTTTCTGCCAACAACCACCTGATAGATGGATTTCTGAAGGAGATGGGGGACCACAAATTCTATCCCACGATAGGCGTTGCAAATACAAAGGAAGAGGCAGCAGGCTACGACCTGATAATTGAGGGCAAATTTATACAGTTTGACCGCGGCACCCGCGGAGCGCGATACTTAGGCACAGGCGGCTGGACCAATGTTACAGTGGCAGGCACTATGACAGAGACAGCCACTAGCAAGGTAGTGGTAAAATTTCGCGATATAAAATATGGGAAGGGCGGCTCATTTGGCGGTGATTCCATGGATCTGTTGAGGAATAACTGTAATGAGATTGGCAAAAACATCTCCGACTTTCTTGAAGAGGTTTATTAAAAAACAGGCTGGGCATTGTTTCATGTTTTAAAAAATGAAACCGCCTTAATTAATTAAAACAACTATTATGTGGAAACTATAAGCTTTTCTATATCATTCATTGGATAATGCCTGCCATTGCCTGTAGCAAGAACAGCATTATTTACAAAGGCGGTTGCTGCGATAAGACAGTCGTCCAGCTCAAGGCTATGGCTTTTGATGCCCTTTTTATAGCCTCCGGCCTTTTCTGCTATTTCGCGTGTTACATCTATAATATTTAGGCTGTCTAAAAGGTCCGAGGTCTTTTCCTTTTCGTGTTCTTTCATGCCTGCAAATATCTCGGCTACAGTTATAACTGAACAATATAGCGCTGACTCATTAATCAATGAAGATAAAAAATATCTTGCCCTTACACTGCCTCTGAGGAAGTTAATAAGGATATCTGTATCCACAAGGATATTCTTCATGGCCGGCTCAATCTTGTTGAGCGTCTGAGTTTTCTAATAAAGGCCTTTGTACCAGCCTTCAATTCAGGATGGTCTCTATCCTTCCATGCGCCAAAGCTTGTTTGCAGAACCTCTTTGAGTTTAATTCTTTTCAGCTCCTTTTTTAGAGCCTCTGTAACAACCTTGCTCTGCTCCCTCCTGGGGACAGCCTTCTTCAGCTCCGCAATCAGATCTTCTGGCAGAAGAAAATTCGCCTGCTTTGTCGCACTTCCCATAAACACCTCCAATATAGCTTTGTATGTAGAGAATTATATAGGATATTTCATATAAAATCAAGCTTCATTACAATCCCCGGAAGCATTTTTATTTTAACGCCGCTCCCTCCGTCTAAAGAATGCCTTTTCTGCCTCAACAGCAATAAAGACTGTAAAAGATACAGCAAGGCAGAGGGAGAGTTCAAGAGGGCTTAATGATGTTGTCTTAAAGATCTTCTGAAAAGGCGGCAGATAGGTTATCAAGAGCTGTAGAGTAAAGGTCAAGAGAACAGCGCCGAGAAGTTTTAAATTTGAAAAAAGGCCGATAGTAAAAAGAGACTCTCTTTCTGAGCGTATTGCCATTACATTGAACATCTGAAACATGGCAAGCGTAAAAAAGGCCATGCTCTGCATGTGCCTGATATCGCTGTTTCTTAATTCATACCACATTACAAATATCACACCTGCTGCCATTAAAAAACCTACCCATATAATATGCTGCCACATGCCCCTTGAAAATATACTTTCCTTTGGGTCTCTGGGAAGCCGCTTCATAACATTTCTTTCTGCCGGCTCTAATCCAAGTGCAAGCGCAGGCAAAGAGTCTGTTACAAGATTCACCCAGAGTATCTGAATAGGAAGCAGGGGCAGAGGCATGCCGAGGAGTATTGCAAAGAACATGGTGAGCACCTCGCCTGAATTTGTTGAGAGCATGTAGCGGATGAATTTTCTGATATTGTCATAGATGATCCTTCCTTCTTTTATTGCGCTTACAATGGTTGAAAAATTGTCGTCAAGCAGAATCATATCAGATGCCTCCTTGCTCACATCTGTGCCTGTTATGCCCATTGCAATGCCTATATTTGCGCCCTTTAACGCAGGCGCATCATTAACACCGTCGCCTGTCATTGCGACTATATGTCCCTTTTCCCTCAGGGCATTAACAATTCTGATCTTATCTTCTGGCTGCACCCTTGCAAAAACAGAGATGCTTTCAACTACACCCTTAAACTCCTCATCAGAAATATCAGCAAGCTCCCTTCCAGTCATGCTCCTGTCGTTTGCTGATAGTATGCCCACATCCCTTGCTATAGCTGCTGCTGTTGCTGGATGGTCGCCTGTTATCATTACAGGTCTTATGCCTGCATCTCTGCACTGGCTGACTGCATCTCTTGCCTCATCCCTCGGCGGATCCTTTAACCCGACAAGGCCGATAAAAACAAGGTCATTCTCAGACTCATCAGGCTGTATCTCCTTTTTAGCATCCCTGTATGCAAAACCAAGGACGCGGACGCCTTTTGATGCCATCTCTTCATTGTAGATAAGCATCTGCTTTTTGTCTGCATTGCCCATCTCCTTAACACCGCTGTCAGTAAGTATGTATGGGGAAATCTCGAGGAGGCTGTCAACAGCGCCTTTTACAAAGGCAATATATTTATTATCAGGCGTTCTGTGGATGGTTGACATCCTCTTTCTTGATGAATCAAAAGGGAGCTCATTTAAACGCGGATAATCCCTTAGCGCATCTTCCTTTGTTATGCCTGTGTGGATGCCAGCCTGAAGCAGAGCAAGCTCCATTGGGTCGCCTGTCCTTTTAGCACCTTCAATATTTGCGTCATTGCAAAGAACCATTGCATGGAGCAGCTTTCCTGTTATCCTATCATCTGCATCCCATTCCCTTTCCAATCCATCTATAGTATAAATAAATTCAGCAGACATTTTGTTCAAAGTAAGTGTGCCGGTTTTATCAGAACATATTGTTGTTACAGAGCCGAGCGTTTCTACTGAAGGGAGTTTTCTTATCAAGGCATTTGCTTTAACCATCCTGTAGGCGCCTAATGCAAGGACAATGGTTATTACAGCAGGCAGGCTCTCAGGTATAGCAGCAACAGCAAGGCTTATAGCAGTGAGCAGCATCAATTGCATCGGCTCCCCCCTAAGAATGCCTGCTGTAAAGATAACAGCGCATAAAATCAGAGCAACCAAAGCAAGCCATTTGCCCATTCTTTCAAGCCGCTCCTGAATAGGCGTCTTTTTGTCCTTAACTTCCTGAATAAGATGCGCTATCTTGCCAAGCTCTGTGTCCATGCCTGTAGCAGTTACAACGCCAATGCCCCTTCCGTAGGTAATAATTGTTCCCATGAAAGACATATTCTTCCTGTCTGCTAAAGCTGCTATTCCTTCCATGGGCTTTGTGTTTTTTTCAACAGGCAGGGATTCGCCTGTAAGGGCCGCCTCTTCAACATTAAGATTGTATGCCTCTATAAGTCTTATATCAGCAGACACCTTCTCGCCTGCAGAAAGCTCGATTATGTCTCCGATAACCAGGTCCTGCGAAGGGATTTTTGTGTGTGAGCTGCTACGAATAACAGTTACAACAGGCGCTTCTAATTTTTTAAGCGCCTCCATTGCGCGCTCTGCGCGATACTCCTGCGTAAAGCCGATAGTTGCATTTAAAAATACAATAAAGATAATTACTATCGTATCTGTTACATCGCCTGTAAAAGCAGAGATGATCGCTGCTGCAATAAGGATTAGCACAAGGACATCTGTGAATTGTTTTAAAAATAAAAGGAGCGGCGATTTTTTAGCCGCTTCTTTTAAAAGATTCGGGCCGTATTTGGCAAACCTCTCCTTTGCCTCGTCTGATGAGAGGCCATTTTTGCCTGTGCCGAGTTTTTCAAGGACAACTTCAGTGTCTAATAAGTGCCAGTCAAGTTTCATGTATGAGCCTCAATAATCTCCCTACATCCCCCTTTAGTAAAGGGGGATAAGAGGGGGTTAATTTATACTCGTCCTGTTAGTATCCCCAATATCTCCTTATACCTTGCCCCTGCCTTTTCAATTATATCTTCCGGAAGTTTAGGCCCTGGCGGCTGCTGGTTCCAGTTTAGGGTCAGGAGATAATCCCTTACTATCTGCTTGTCAAAACTATCCTGCCCTTTGCCAACCTGATAATCCCTCGCAGACCAGAAGCGGGACGAATCAGGCGTCAGTATCTCATCAATCAGGATAAGCTCATTATTGTATGTGCCAAACTCAAATTTTGTATCAGCTATTATAATTCCCTTTTTTTCAGCAAGGCTGCCAGCCTTTTTGTAAATCCTTAAACTTAACTCTCTAACCTTCTCTGCCATTTCCTGCCCCAAAATCCTCTTTGCCTCTTCAAAGGAGATATTTATATCATGCCCTTCATCTGCCTTTGTGCTCGGCGTAAAGATC
>CAKKRA010000210.1 GCA_919902475.1 Nitrospiria bacterium | reverse complement strand
ATGTAATACCCAGAGAAGAAGTGGGTTTTGTGCCTTACGGCGGATACCTCAAGGAAGAGGAGGAGAGGATCAGGGAAGAGGTGCGGATAAGGTTTGAGGATTGGCAGAAATCTTTATCTGCAAAAGGGATAAGCAGCAGGATAATAATAGAGGTCGGCGAGCCTGTGCCGAATATATTAAAGATATCTGAAAAAGAGAAGGTGAATCTCATAGTGATTGGCAGAAAAAAAAAGGTGGCGCATGAAGGGCCTTTTGTCGGTTCAAATACCCTTCAGATTATAACGAGGAGCAAGATACCAACATTGGTGAGCAAATATCTGGTTCAGTTTGAGCGTGAGGGGGAAAGCGTAACACGCACAAATGACGCCATATTTAAACGGCCGCTTCTTGCAACAGACTGGTCAGGCCCCTCCGAGAGGGCATTAGAATTATTGGTCTCCCTTAAAGGCCTTATTGAAAAGGCGTTTGTATGCCATACAATCGGCGTTAAGATCGCAAAGTCCATTGATAAAACTGAATTGCACCGCTTAGAAAAAGAGAGCAAGGAAAGGCTTGAGAAATACTGCGAGCAATTAAAATCTGCCGGGATATCAGCAGAGCCTCATCTTGGCGCCGGCAGAACCATCATGGAGGTAATAAGGATTTCAAGGGATGTAAATGCAAGCATGATTATTGCGGGGACTACAGGCAAAGACAGGCTGCACGAGCTTTTCCTAGGAAGCGTATCCCATCGCATAGCAGGGATGTCTGAATTGCCGACACTGCTTGTGCCGTGAACCTGTTAGAGCTTAATCTCTAAACAGGGTGCGGCATTACAGTCTCCTTAGCATAATAAAAGCAGAATTAAGAATAAGCAAAAGTTATTGTGATATAAAAAATCCTTGACACGCAATTACCAATAATATAATATTTATTCTTTCAAAGTCATTATTTTTGAGGTCTATTTGTCCTATGAAAGAAGCGCCATTATTTATTCACATTCAAGGTATACCCGAATATATAGTATACACATGGGTTATAATGGGTATACTTTTTGCAACTGCATTTGCTGCGAGCAGAGGCATTAAACCGCTGCCTGCTGGCATTCAGAACTTCTTTGAAATGGTTGTAGATGGAATCATGAAATTTATGGAGGATATCATCGGCCATCACAGCAGACAGTATCTTCCATTAATCGGGATGCTTGCATTTTTTATATTAATATCCAATCTTATAGGACTTGTGCCTGGATTTATGTCTCCCACAAGCAATATAAACACAACTGCTGCATGCGCCATTATAGTCTTTTTCGCAACGCACTACTATGGCGTCAAGGCTCACGGTATTAGCTATATAAAGCACTTTTTTGGGCCTATAAGATCCCTTCCAGCCCTTCCATTAATGATATTAATGCTGATACTGGAGATAATCGGCCATGTTGCAAGGGTACTTTCTTTATCGCTTCGTTTATTCGGAAACATTTTTGGAGAGGACCTGATATTGCTCATACTGGTATTCTTAGTCCCAATCCTTATGCCATTGCCAATAATGTTTATAGCAATATTCACAAGTGTTGTTCAGACCTTTGTCTTTGTCCTTCTTACAATGATTTATATAAAACTGGCAACAGAGGAGGCAGAGGAGGGTCATTAACCATGTCAATAATTAACATCATTACTTCAAGAAAGGAGAAATTCACAGTGAAGAAAATTATTTTTTGTCTTGTCCTCGCGCTTTTAGCAGTCAGCTCTGCTGCGCCCCTTGCTTTGGCAGCAGAAGAAACTGCGCTTTCAGCAGGCAGACTGGACTACTTCAAGGCAATAGGTGTTGCAGCAGTTATCGGCATTGCCATTGCAGCCTGTGTCGGTGCGCTCAGTCAGGCAAAGAGCGTGTCCAGTGCAGTTGAAGGCATTGCAAGAAACCCGGGTGCATCAGGAAAAATCACCATCACAATGGTTGTCGGCCTTGCATTTATTGAGTCTCTGGTAATATATGCATTGGTCGTTGTCCTGATACTGCTCTTTGGAAATCCATTTAAGATATAATATAATTACATGGCGAGCGGCTGGACAGCCCCTCGCCTTTCTATTTCTGCATTTCTATCAGCAAGATTGCCTGACAGCAAAAAGAGCTGCCTTGCTCTCCTGCTATTTCTGTTATCAATGACGAGGTTGTAATGCCAAAGGAACGGATTTTAGTCGCCAGCAGCGACTTAGATGCCTATCAGAAGATAAACAAGGTCTTGAAAAGAAAGATTGGCGAAACGGTTCATACCAAGACAGCTATTGAGACTATTGCTCAGATAGAAAAGACTGCCTTTGCTGCAATATTTATTGACCTTGACGATAAAAAGATAAAAGACTCAAGGATTATTGAAAAGATTGGCGCAAAAGGCGACAATACTATTGTCATACTCATAATTCCCAGGAAAAAGATTGCTTTATTGCCAAAGATTATGAAGACACATTCATATAATTATCTTGTAAAACCTTTTCACCCATCTGAAATAAACATGGTCTTAAATAGCGCAGAGAGAACCCATGCCCTGAACAGGGAATCTAAGGCGCTGAAAACCAATATCAAGGAATTGGAAGATGCAATTAAAGGTTCAGGACAGAAGTTACCTTCTTCTGACAGCAAGGGAGGGGCAATAGAAGGAGGCCATGTATCCCTTGAGGCATTTATAGAGGAGCGGTTAAATAGGTTTATCAAGAAGCTTAATGGCGCAAAGGGCGCAAACTTCTATGACATGATTATCGCTGAGATAGAAAAACCGCTAATCTCCCTTGCACTCAAGGAGACAAGGGGAAATCAGATAAAGGCCGCTACCCTTCTCGGCATTAACAGAAACACCTTAAGAAAGAAGGTTACTGAACTTAGATTATCAATCCCTGCTGAATAATTTCATTATTTTTCTTGACATTCCCCATTATTTTGTTATCTTTATAAGTGATATTGTATGAATTGAGTGTATTTCTGATTTAACAGACTGTTAATGCTTGAAAAAATGAGGAGGAAAGCAATGATAAGAGTTTATGGTCAGAGATGGATTACAGCCACACTAATGACTGTAGGTTTTATCATCATAATCATCTCAGGGAATTCAATTGCGCAGGAGGCTGTCAAAAAAGAAGAGCCTCAGCAGGCTCAGAAGGGAGAGCTTCAGATCCCTGAAGATAGAAAATATTTAGTAAAAGAGGGGGATACCCTGTGGGACATCTCCACCTCTGTTATGAAAGACCCGTTTCTCTGGCCGAGACTCTGGAAAGACAATAAATACATCATAAACCCTGACCTAATATATCCCGGAAATGTGATTATACTGCCAGGCGACGAGATTGTTATAAAGGAAGAGGCTGCGCCAGTTACAACGCCAAAAGAGGCAGAGCCTGTTAAAAAGGCAGAGGAGGTTCCGCCACCTGCTGCTGAAGAAGAGGCTGCGCCGACTGCTGAAGAAGAGGTTGTTGCTCCTGCAGCAAAAGGGGCAAGGCCGTTTATCTTAGAGGGGATAGGCATATTAACAGATGAGGTGCTGTTATTTTCAAGCGGCTTTGTTGTCTCAAGATTAGAAGACAAAGGAGTCATTGTAGGCTCATGGGATAAAAAGGTGCTATTAAGTGATAATGATATTATCTATATAAATAGAAAAAACAACCCTACCATAGCAAACGGCGATAAGTATACAATATATAAAGTTGTAAGAGAGGTTGAGCATCCTGTAACAGGAAAAGATATGGGCTATCTTGTAAAGATATTGGGTGTAGTCCAGATAACGGATGTCAAGAAGGATGTGGCAACCGGCACTATTATCAGGTCATTTGATGTCATTGGCTATGGAGATAAGCTAATGCCTTATAAAAAGGCTGCGGTTACAGATGATCTGATAAAAGGAAAAACCCCTGATAGTAAATTAAGGGGATATATTGTTGAGGTAAAGGATGAAAAGATACAGAATGCACAGCTTGATGTAGTGTATATTGACAAAGGGACAAAGGATGGCATAAAAGTTGGCGACAAGTTTGCTATTGTAAGGCCCGGCGCGAAGACATCCAGATTTTCACCGGGTGAAGGCATGAAGCTGCCAGAGCAGATTGTAGGCGAATTAAAGGTTTTTTCAGTGCAGGAAGGCACTGCAGCAGCGCTTGTTTTAAACAGTGTAAGGACTATTACAAAAGGAGATATCATAGAAACAAAATAGTTTTTTCAGCGCCATTATATGGCTCTTCAATCCCTGTCAAGCCATTGCCAGCCCTCTTGCCTTATGGCAGGTTCAGGAAAGGTTTGCACTGTTGAATAAATCAAATAATTTGATGGAGAAGGCCTCAGTGGAGGAGTTGTATTACTATCTTGCATTAAGCGATGTCCCAGGCATAGGAAGGGTTTTATATAAAAGGCTGATTGATGCGTTTGCCTCTCCTGAGGCTGTCTTCTCCGCATCGCCGTCAAAATTAAAGGATGTTGAAGGGATAAATGATAAGATAATAAAGGAATTGAAGGATTTCAGGCCAGATGATGAAAAGATAAATAATGAACTGGTCAAGATAAAAGATTCCGGGATAAGACTTATTACATTAAATGATGATTCCTATCCTCAAAACCTTAAATCTATATATGACCCGCCGCCGTATTTGTATGTCAAAGGAGATTTTAAGAACGAGGACAGATTATCAGTTGCAATAATAGGCTCAAGAAGCGCCACTAATTACGGAAGACAGATAACCGAAACAATCAGCAAAGAGCTGTCATCACTCGGTATAACAATTATAAGCGGAATGGCAAGGGGCATAGACAGTTTTGCTCATCAATCAACGCTTGATGCAGGAGGAAGGACAATAGCAGTGCTTGGATGCGGAATAGATATTGCCTATCCGCCTGAGAATAAGGCTCTTATGGAGCGCATCAGAAATTCAGGCGCAGTAATTTCTGAATTTCCCTTTGGCACACCGCCTGATGCAGCGAATTTTCCTCAGAGGAACAGAATTATCAGCGGGCTTTCACTCGGCACAGTTGTTATAGAGGCAGCAGATGACAGCGGCTCTCTGATTACAGCAAACTATGCAGTTGAGCAGTGCAGAGAGCTCTTTGCTGTGCCGGGAAATATTACATCAAGGATGAGCAAGGGCTCAAACAGCCTGATTAAAAAAGGCGCAAAGCTGATAAGTTCGGCAGATGATATTATTGAAGAGCTCATCCCGCGATTAAAGGGTGAATTGAAGGATATAAGGTCATTGAAGAATAGCGCGGCGATTGCAAACCTTTCAGATGAAGAGAGGCTGATATTTGATAATATATCGCTTGAGCCAAAACACATAGATAAGCTGACTATTGAAAGCAAGATGCCGACAAACAAGACATCAGCGCTTTTATTAAACATGGAGTTAAAAGGCGCTGTTAAAAGATTATCTGGAAATATGTTTATAAGGAGCTGTTAAGAAGAATATGGCTAAATCATTAGTAATTGTAGAATCCCCTGCTAAGGCGAAAACCATTGAGAAATTTCTCGGGAAGGGATTCACGGTAAAGTCATCCATCGGGCATATCCGTGATTTGGTGCATAAGGGGATAGGGGTGGATGTAAAAAATAATTTTCAGCCCATGTATGAAATCCCAGCCGAAAAAAGAAAAGTGGTTGCCGAACTGAAAAAACTTTCTAAGGGCGCGGATATTGTGTGGCTCGCAACGGATGAAGATCGCGAAGGGGAAGCCATCGCGTGGCACTTATCAGAGGCGCTGGATTTAAGCAGCGCTAAAACAAAACGGATAACCTACTCTGAAATTACAAAAGACGCGATTCAGAAAGCGATTGAAAATCCGAGAACAATTGATAAAGATTTGGTTAACGCTCAACAAGCTCGCAGGGTTCTGGACAGATTGGTCGGCTATGAGATTTCGCCGATCCTCTGGAGAAAAGTAAAGCCGTCGCTCTCAGCAGGAAGGGTGCAAAGCGTTGCCGTGAGATTGATTGTTGACCGTGAAAGAGAGATACAAGATTTCAAGTCTGTTTCCTCCTACAAGGTATCGGCTGTTTTTCTGAATGAGAAAGAAGAAATAGTAAAAGCGGAGCTGCCAAAAAAGTTTTCAACAAAAGAAGAAGCAAAGGCATTTTTGGAAAAATGTAAAGAGGCTGAGTTTGTTGTCGCCAATATTGAAACAAAACCCGCAAAGAAATCTCCATCCGCGCCCTTCACCACTTCAACGCTTCAACAGGAAGCAGGAAGAAAATTTGGATACCCTGTTGCTCAAACAATGAGAATAGCGCAGAGTCTTTACGAAAGCGGAAAGATAACCTATATGCGCACGGATTCGGTGAATCTTTCCGGCGCCGCTCTGGATCAGGCCAAGGACGAGATTGAAAAATTGTACGGAAAAGATTTCCTTGCCATCCGTCATTACAAAACAAAGAGCAAAGGCGCTCAGGAAGCCCACGAGGCCATTCGCCCGACCAATCTGAACATCCATGAGATTACAGGCGATGTGCAGGAACTCCGCATTTACGATCTAATCTGGAAAAGAACCATTGCGTCGCAGATGAGCGACGCACTGATAGAGAAAACAAACGCTGTAATCCGCGTGTCAACGGCTGAAGAAAACTTTGTCGCACAAGGCGAGGTTTTGAAATTTGAAGGGTTTCTGAAGGTTTATCTTGAAGCAAGAGACGATGAAGATGAGGCAAATGCAGAAGGCATTCTGCCTCCCTTAAAAATCGGAGAAAAGCTCACGAACAGAGAAATAATTACCACTGAACGTTTCTCACATCACCCGCCCAGGTATACCGAAGCCACGCTTGTGCGCAAGATGGAGGAACTCGGCATTGGAAGGCCTTCAACATATGCCCCCACTATCAGCACCATTCAAAAAAGAAATTATGTGGTGAAGGAAGACCGCGAAGGGGTGAAAAGGAATTTTAATCAGTTTATGTTGAAGAATAAACAAATCATAGAGGAAGTCAAATCCGAAAATACCGGAGCGGAGAAGGCGAAGCTGTTTCCCACTGACATCGGAATGCTGGTGAATGATTTTCTGATGAATAATTTCAAAGACATTATGGATTTCAATTTCACGGCAAAGGTGGAGGAGGAGTTTGACGAAATTGCCGGTGGAAAATTAGTCTGGACAAAGATGCTATCGAGGTTTTACAAACCATTTCATGAAACCGTAGAGCACACTGCCGAAACATCTGAAAGACAAAGCGGCGAGCGCTTGCTCGGCAAAGACCCGAAGACAGGAAAGCAGGTGATAGTTCGCCTTGGAAAATTTGGCCCTATAGTTCAAATCGGGCATCAGGACGACGAGGTAAAACCGAGATATGCTTCGCTTCTTAAAGACCAGCGCATGGATAACATCACCTTTGAACAGGCAATGGATCTTTTCAAGCTGCCGCGCAATCTCGGAGCGTACGAAGGCAATGAGGTGATAGTCAGCATCGGACGTTTTGGCCCGTATATAAAATATCAAAACGCGTATGTGTCGCTCCCGAAAGGCGAAGACCCGTACACGATTTCGCTTGAAAGGGTAAAAGAAATCCTAAGCTGTCCCCGTCTGCCCAAAGCGCTGGGCAAGTTTAGGGATGAAGATATCAGTGTGGCTAACGGAAGATTCGGCCCTTATGTGAAATACAAAAATATTTTTGCGTCCTTGAGCAAAGGGGAAGACCCATTTAGTGTAACTCTGGAGCGCGCCATTGAGCTTGTGTCAGCTAAGGAGAAGAAAGAACTGGAGAAAATGATAAAATGCTGGGACGAGGACGCCCGCGTGCGCGTGGTAAACAGCAGATACGGCCCATGCATTCAGGCGGGAAAAAAGTTTTTCCGCATCCCAGCGGACAAGCAGCCGCAGGAGCTTACGCTAAATGAATGTCTTTCCATAGCAGGATTTAGAAACAAAGGGGAAAAGCCCAAGGCTGCAAGTGCGAAGCTAAAATCTAAAACTAAGAGCAGAAAGCCCAAAATCTCCAAGGCTGGTTAAGCCTTGCAAAGCCTAACAGGCTGTTGAAAAAGCCCTCAACAGCCTTGATTACACCGATTATAAAAACGATTACACAGATAATTCCAAAGGTTTTAATCTGTGTAATCTTGTTTTTTTATCTGTGTAATCAGAGATTGTTTAGTTTTTCAACAAGCTCCTAATCTACTGTTTTTTCAAAACACTTTGGTTATGCGGCTATTTTATTTATTCAGAACCTCCCTCACCTTTCTTAAAAGCTCCTGCGGTGAAACAGGCTTTAAAATAAAGTTTATCCCTTGTTCAAGGATCCCCTTCTTTTGGATAATATTTGCAGTGTAGCCGCTTGAAAAGATTACCTTTGCATCTGGTTTTAATTCCATTATCTCATCATAAACCTGCTTGCCGTTCTTCTTTGGCATTATTACATCAAGGATAAGCAATTGTATCCTGTCTTTGTTCTCTTTAAATTTCTTTACAGCATCCTCCCCATCTATTGCCTCTATTATAGTGTATCCGAATTTCTCCAGAACCTCTTTCATAAGCATCCTTACACCTGCATCATCTTCAGCTAAAAGTATAACCTCTGTGCCTCCGCATGGAGGCGCAGCCCCCGCAGCCTTTGCCTCTTTTGCCTCTGCTTTAATAAGCGGCAGATATATCTTGAATGTTGTGCCCCTTTTAGGTTCGCTATAGACATTGATATAACCGTCATGCTGTCTGACTATTCCGTAAACCATTGCAAGCCCAAGGCCTGTCCCCTTGCCAACCTCCTTTGTTGTAAAGAACGGCTCAAATATCCTCTCCTTGGTTTTTTCATCCATTCCAGCGCCTGTATCAGAAACAGAGAGGAGGACATATTTACCCTCTTTGCCATAGCCATGCCTCTTTATATATTCGCTGTCCATTTCTATTGTCTCAGTCTCTATGGTTAAAATCCCTCCCTCAGGCATTGCATCCCTTGCATTAGTGCAGAAGTTCATTATTACCTGCTCCATCTGTCCTGCATCAACCATTGTAATTACATCCTTGGGGGAAAGCATTGTCTTAAGCTCAATATCCTCGCCTATAATCCTTAACAAAAGCCTCTCTATGCTCCTCACAATCTCATTTATATTTACTGGTCTGGGATTGATTATCTGTTTTCTGCTGAAGGCAAGAAGCCCTTGTGTAAGCTGTGCAGCCCTCTCTGATGCAGCAAGGACGTCCTCCAAATATCGGCTTGACTGCTCATCCCCACCCAATCTTGTCATCAATAGATTTCCATAACCAATTATTGCAGTGAGGATATTGTTAAAGTCATGGGCAATGCCTCCAGCAAGCTGTCCGATTCCCTTTAACTTCTGTGCATGGCGAAGCTGGTTCTCAAGCGCTGTCCTTTCTGTAATATCAGTGATAGTCTCTATGACTGAGATAATATTCCCTTTCGCATCCTTCATGGGGTAAGACTTTATCTCTAAATTAATCGGTTTCTTTTCACCGCTATGATGATTATGTATGGTTGTAAAGACCTCTCCTGTCTCCAAGGTATGTTTTACAGGACACTCAATGCCTGACTCAAAACAAGGGCTTTCACGGCGATGGGCTGCTTTATAGCAGTTTAAACCGATAATATCATTAAGCGGCTTTTTGACCTGTTCACAATATGCTTTATTTGCAGAGATGATTTTGTATTCCGGGTTAATTACAAGAAGCCCTTCTCTAATTGTTTCAAAGACACTTTTTATCAGTTCCTCCGCCTTTCTGCGCTTGTTCTTCTCTTCAACCTCATGCAATGCCCGCTGAACTACAGGTACAAGCCTTGACAGCTTTTCTTTTAGGACAAAGTCTGTTGCCCCCATTCTTAGCGTCTCTGTAGCCTTCTCCTCGCCTATTGAACCTGAAACAAAGATAAAGGGTATATCTGAATCATGGTTCCGCACTATCTCTAATGCAGAAATGCCGTCAAAGGCGGGAAGACTATAGTCTGCGAGGATGATATGAGGCTTGAATTCAGTGAATTCCTTTACAAAGCCGTTTTTTGTTTCAACCCTCTTCAGGGTGAATCTTATCCCTATATTATTCAGCTCATGCTCAACTAATTCTGCATCAACAGGCACATCCTCAAGCATAAGAATCTTCAGTTTTTCAGCCATAGTCCCTCCTGAATATTATTTCGGCGGCTTGTTCAGCAGCATCCAGTAAAGCCCTAATTTTTCAATTGCAGAAACAAATTTTTCAAACTCAACAGGCTTTACAATATAGCTGTTTACCCCAAGTTTATAACTCTCAACGCGGTCTTGTTCCTCCTGCGAGGATGTAAGGACAACAACAGGGATTACCTTCTTTTTTTCATCAGACTTTATCCTGCGTAAGACCTCCAGACCGTCTATCTTTGGAAGCTTCAAATCAAGCAATACAACCTTTGGGATGGTATTGCTTGCTCGGTCTGCATATGCGCCGGTAGAAAAAAGAAAATCCAGCGCCTCTGCCCCGTCCTTTACCCATAAAATCTTATTGGCAAGGTTGTGTTTCTTCAGCGACCTGAGTGCAAGCTCTGCGTCATTCGGGTTGTCTTCTACTAAAAGAATTTCTACTTCATTTAAACCTACCATATCTCCCTCCTTTAAATGATTACAGCGATAGATATAAGATTACAGTGATATTAAATCGATGACCGTCCTCTATATCATTAATCGTCTAACTTCACATTTGCGATTACCAAAGTTAATAAGCAATCCCACTTTTATTCCAGATGCTTTAAGATAAGAAATTACCTGGCTTTCAAATATCTTAGGCATTTTCCCTTCAACTGCTTTCATTTCTACTATTACTTTATCCTCAACTAAAAGATCAACCCTGAATTTCCCAATATTTTGATTTTCATATTTAACAGTGAACTCCGTCTCAGGTATATATTTTAAACTTAATTTTTCTAAAGCTCTCTTTAGAGCGTTTGCATATATACGCTCGATGAATCCAGGACCTAATTCATTATGGACGTGATAGCAAGCTCCAATTATTTTCGCGGTGAGGGGGTCTTTATCGCTGGAATCTTTTATCATCTTTGTAATCATTTTCTTTTGGGAAGTGTGAAATAAAATGTTGCGCCTTTATTAACCTCTCCTTCTGCCCATAGGCGTCCACCATGCCGCTGGATTATGCGATGCACAATAGCAAGTCCAACGCCTATCCCTTCAAATTCTGGTTCGCTGTGCAGGCGCTGAAACACGCCGAATAGCTTATTTTTATACTGCATATCAAAGCCAACGCCATTATCCTTGACATAATAGATATCCTCATCTCCTTCGCTCCAGCCTCCGACCTCAATGGTTGGCGCATCTTTTGGCCTTGTAAATTTGATAGCATTTGAAATGAGATTGGCAAACACCTGATGAATCAATGCCCTGTCGCCATAGGCATGGGGAATCGCCTTAATATCAAATTGCAGATTTCTCTGGACATCAGACGCCTTGAGTTCATCAAACACACCCTTTGCAAGTTCGTCCATTCTTATTTCAGCAAAATTCATCTCCTGACGGCCGAGACGGGAGAGGGAGAGGAGGTCATCAATAAGCTGCCCCATCTTCTGCGTATTGTCCCTGATAACATTCAACTGCCTCTTGCCCTCTTCATCAAGTTTATCATAATAATCCTCCATCACTATCTTTGAAAAGCCGTCAATAGCCCGAAGCGGAGCCCTCAAATCATGCGATACAGAATAGCTGAATGCCTCAAGCTCCTTGTTTGCAGCCTCAAGCTGGGCAGTGCGTTGAAGAACCCGCTGCTCAAGCTCTTCGTTCAGTTTTCGGATCTCATTCTCTGCATCTTTACGCTCAATATCTATCTGATACAGCGACCTGCTGTTCCACCAGACAGAGATGACCAAAAGGGTAATGCTTGCCACTACCATGAGCGCCAATCCAAAACCGATGTCGTAAAAGCCTGCCTGCTCCCCCATCAGCCTCACATACCCCACCACTACAGGAATGCCGATAGCTGCGGGCAAGAGACGGCGCATCGTAATGCCGCCTGCTGTATCGCTGGCAATAATAGCCATCAGGCCGCGTTCAGGCTGTGAAAAAAGAAGGCCAAAAGAGAGAACAATAAATATAATAGATGTATGCAGCGCCATAGTGCTATATGGACTGACAGCATAAAGGGATTTAACATCATAGATGTAGGCAATAAGCGCGACCATGGAGATAAAGGCTGCTGATAGGGTTAGGAATTGCGCAGCCCCAAAACCTCGGCGGGTTTTTAGCGTTAACAGCGCAAGGCCGATGGCAGCAAAGTTTGCTGCTGTTACAAACGCCATCCTCCCCGGAGGAGATGAGCCTGAAGCAGTGTCATTGAACAGAAGCTGGTCAATCCCCATATCCCAGCCAAAGAGATATTCGCAAAGCGTAAGCAGGCCGATTAATCCCACTGCTGATGCAAGAATCTGCATTATCCGCAGCGACTGTCGGCTAACAGCAGTGTCTGCCATCAGCCATAGCGACAGACCAGACAGGACAAAGGCAAGGGCAGTGTTAGCCTTCATGGAAACAAGCCCTGAAAACACGCTCTTTAAGGCTGTGATATCCATTATCCAGCCAAAAAGTACAATAACGCCGGCAAAAACAGTTATAGCGCCTGCTATTTTTGAAATAGTTTTGAACAATGCGATAAGGCGAGGGTCTGATTGGCTTATCATTAAAGTATCCCTAATAACATTCCTCTTTATGTTTTAAGGTTAATTTTACACAGCCTTTTAATTGATATTGGATATTTTCTGTAGAGATGTCTGTAACTTTGAGATGTAGTGAGTTTAAAACAGAGCAACTTGCTGTCAGTGCTTTTGAGTTGCGCATTATCCTCACACAGGCTGAAAAAGCGCTAAGGTTGATGGAAAATAAAACAACTCTTTAAAGGAATTGATATCTGTTGTTAAATATAGCAGGATTAAATTGTTTTGTAAACAAATTTTATCACCCTCCTTCAATGTTTATCCTTTGACACCCCTATTTTGTTTGTGATAAGCTTCTTATCAAATGCCAAAGGTTTTTGTAACAGACGGATACTGGCACAAGACCCTGTCAGTTGTAAGGTCTCTGGGAGAAAAGGGGATTGATGTTTCTGTCGGCGAATCAACAAGGCTCTCCACTGCCCTGTTTTCAAGATATGCAAAAAGGCGCGTAATTTATCCCTCGCCAAAAAGAAGTCCGGATGAATTTCTTGATTTCCTTGAAAAGGAATTGAAAAAAGAAAGATATGATGTTTTGATAACTCCTGAGGAGTCTACGCTTCTGCTTATTGCAAAGAATATAAAGAGGTTTGAAGGGCTTACAAAATTTCCCTTTGCAGAGCATAATCTAATTTCAAAGGCATCTGACAAGGCAGAGACAATAAAGAACGCTAAGGGCATTGGTATCCCTATCCCTCAGACAATATTTATAAATGATATTGAGGAGCTTGAAAAAAAAACTGCTGACATTGATTTTCCTGTTGTAATAAAACCGAGGATGAGCTCAGGCTCTTATGGCATAAGATATATAAAAAATAAAAATGAGCTTATTTCTTCATACAAAGAAGTTCACAGCAAATATCCCTTTCCCTTAATACAGGAATATATCCCTCAAGGCGGCGATGCCTTTGGTGTCTCATGTTTATTTGACAGGAACACACAATTAAAAGCTGTATTTGTCCACAAGAGGTTAAGGGAATATCCTATTACTGGAGGGCCAAGCACATTGCGTGAGTCTGTTGTAAATGATGAGGTAAAAGAGCTTGCTGTAAAACTACTCTCTTCCATAAAGTGGTATGGCGTTGCAATGGTGGAGTTTAAAGTAGACCCGAGGGACAATAAACCAAAACTTATGGAGATAAACCCTCGCTTCTGGGGCTCGCTTTCGCTTGCAATATATTCTGGCGTGGATTTTCCGTATCTGCTTTATAGGATGGCAATGGGAGAGGGCTTTGAGCCGGTAACCACATATAAAACAGGTCTGAGATCGCGCTATCTCCTGCCAGGCGACATAATGCACTTTATATCAAACCCTGAGAGATTTAAGATGAAGCCGAGCTTTTTTAAATTCTTTGATAAGAAAACAAAGGATGATATAATCTCTTTGAAAGACCCTCTGCCAACTATTGGCAGAATTTTATCCCTTCTGACCCTTCTTTATAATAAGGACATGCGGAGATACTTAAAGGAAAGGAACTGATAACAGTAAATGAAATTGTGTGTTGTTATACCTGCATATAATGCAGAGGATACAGTTGGAGATGTTGTTACCGGCGCAAAAAAATATATTCATGATGTGCTTGTAATTGATGACGGCTCTAAAGACAATACATCTGCTGCAGCAGAGGCAGCAGGCGCAGTAGTCATAAGGCAAAGCGAGAATCTTGGCAAGGGTGATGCATTAAAAACAGGCTTCAGATATGCCATAGAAAATAATTGCGATGCAGTGATTACCATTGATGCAGACGGCCAGCACTATCCTGATGAGATGCCGAAACTCATAGAAAAATATGAAGAGGGCAAGCATCAGATTATTGTCGGCTCAAGGATGCATGACAGATCCTGCATGCCAAAATACAGATACAGGTGCAATATTGTCGGTGTCATATTAATCTCTGTTGCAGCAAGGCAGTATATTGCAGACACCCAGTCAGGCTACAGGCTTTATGATGCGGGTATGTTAAAGAACATCAATATACAATTTCCACGCTTTCAGACAGAGTCAGAGATCCTAATCAAGGCAGGTAAGAAGGGCTTTAAGATAGCCTCTGTGCCTATTAAGGCTGTGTATAATGATAGAACAGAAACAAAGAGCCACTTCAAAAGGGTGGCAGACACCTACAACATCTCTATACTTGTTTTAAAGAGTTGTTTGTGGAGTAAAAGGTCATAAGAATATTTACAGCGCCCTGTCCTTTGTATGGTACCACTCTATCTGCTCTTTTGTGGCATCCTCATCAATATCAGCCTTGCCGGCAATTCGGGATGCAGAGGGGAGCACCTCCTTCAAAAGCCACTGATTCTCTTTCCTGCCGAATGTCCAGTAATGCTCAGATGGCGCAACATATTCATCCTGTCTTATTATTTCATTATTCCGTTTAAATGCCTTCTGTGCAGATGAAAGATGAAATGGATGAAATGGGGTCAGAATGAAATGGGGTCTATAATAGCCACTTAACGGCATCTTCCCATTGGACAGGGTACTGGCCGGGAG
>CAKKRA010000209.1 GCA_919902475.1 Nitrospiria bacterium | reverse complement strand
GGCTTTTCAATGTAGTCGGCTCTTTGCAAAATCTTGAGAGCGCAGAGGCAGCAGGCGACAGATACGAAACAAAACCCTCTTTGCTTGCCAATGGAATTGGAAGCATCCTCGCCTCATTTCTTGGCAGCTGCTTTCCCACTACTATATATATCGGCCATCCCGGATGGAAGGCAATGGGGGCAAGGACAGGCTACTCTATACTAAACGGCGTTTTTATTGGTTTCATATGCCTTACAGGGACAATGGATGCTGTGCTGAGGCTTATTCCCATGGAGGCAGGCATCGGCATTTTGCTATGGATTGGGATAATAATTGCTGCACAGGCATTTCAGGAGACGCCAAAGCACCATGCCCTTGCTGTTGCTATCGGCCTTTTTCCCTCGCTCGCATCCTGGGGATTAAACATGGTAGAGTCAGGCCTTAGGGCTGCAAAGACAACATTATACAGTACAGTAACCAGCGGCGCATTTCAGGGAATATTGCCTATCACAGGCGCCATAGCATTAAGTCAGGGATTTATCTTTACCTCTATGATACTCTCTGCAATGTCAGTATATGTAATAGAAAAGGAGTACAAAAAGGCCGCACTCTGGGCATTTACAGGAGCGGCTATGTCCTTCTTTGGGATAATCCACGCCTACTCATTAACACCAGCAGGCATCGGCAACAGATTCGGTTTTGGCGCTGCAATTGAATTTGCAATAGCATATGCTGCAGTGGCAGTATTTCTATGGCTGCTGCATATAGGGGCAAATAAATAAAAGACCCAATCTTATGGAAAGCCTGGCAGTGAGACTTTACCTTTAGTTACGACGGAAAGCCCCTTGCCTCTGGAGGCGAAGATAATAATATCATTATTTGGCAGTAAACCCCGTTAGAAAGAACGAGGCTTTTACCCAGTTAGACGTTTTGTAAGTTTGAGATTTAAGAAGACTTCTAACGGGGTAAAGGTTTTTTTACAAAAAACCTTTAATTCCCTTACTTCGGAACTGCAAAAGAATAATCAGTATGGATAAAGATTTTGATGCTGTTAAGGAAATACAGCGATTTATGCCGCTATGATGCGCCAGTGCATATTTACCTCTTGCAAGACATAACAAAAGAGCCTGTGCTGGTTTATCAGGTCAGCGGTCCTTGAAGCGTTTTGTTATCTCCTCAATATAATAATCAGTAATCCAGTAGCCTTTTTCTTTAAGATTTA
>CAKKRA010000208.1:124-2311 GCA_919902475.1 Nitrospiria bacterium | reverse complement strand
CAGCAGGTCCTTCTGGTCCATGAAGACCGATACCATTTGTCCTGCGACAATAAAAGGAATGCCAAAGACAATTCCAAAAATCGCACCGCCAAAAACCCCTATTAGAAAACCCCCGGATTTCCACCCTACAATCAGGCCGATCAGAGCCAAAACGCCAACGATTACCCATCCAAACCCGCTTGTAAAATTTGCAACTAATCTTAATGTGTTATACTCTTTTTTCTGGTACATTGGTTGCCCTGCTTTGTAATTGGGGATTGCTTATATTTCAAGACCAGAGTTGATGACTCCATTCCCATATCCTGATTTTCTTGACTTACATAAGGTTATTTGATAGATTATTATTGAAAGTTGGATAAAGAAAACAACGAATTATGGTGTATGGAGGTAAAATGGCGAAGACAGCCGAAGTTGTTAAAACAAAATATCTAATTGATGAAAAGGGTCGTAAAACAGCGGTGGTCATTAATCTCAAGGACTACAAAAACCTTCTTGAATTTATTGAGGATCTGGAAGATGCCAATGACCTTTTAAAGGCTGAAAAAAAGGCCATAAGATTTACTCCCTATGAAAAATTTCGTCAAGGCTGGCTCAAGTCTTGAGTTACAGACTTATTATAGAACGAAAGGCAGAGAAAGAGGCATCAAAAATTTCTCCTCCTTTCAGGGCCAATATTGATAAAGCCATCCTTTTCCTTGCACAAAACCCAAGACCCCATGGTTGTAAAAAGCTGACAGACAAAGAAGGCTACAGGATTAGAGTTGGAAATTACCGCATTCTTTATACTATAGATGATAAGGCAAATATTGTCGTCATATACAGAATTAAGATTAGAGGGAAGTCAACTTATAAATAAGGTATCTATATTTTTTGCCTTATCAATGTTTCTCAGTCTAATTTGCCCTTTCCTGCAAGGTTTCCTCATTTAATGCCTTGATTAAGATTTCCTCAAGGCACTTAAAATCTCCTCCAGTAGATCCTTCTGGTCCATGAAGACCGAGACCATTTGTCCTGCGACAATAAAGGGAACGCCAAAGACAATTCCAAAAACCGCGCCGCCAAAAACCCCCACTAAAAACCCTCCGGATTTCCACCCTACAATCAGGCCAATTAGGGCAAGGATGCCAACGATTATCCACCCAAACCCGCTTGTTTGCCCCGTTAGAAATGGCGAGGATTTAACCATCTCTTAATAAGGAATAGTATTCTCTATTTTATGGTGAAACTTTCTATAAACCCAACTCTTGAAAATATGAATTAATCAATAATAAAACTTTATTGTTTGCATTATAAATATTATTTGCGTGTATTTGCGCAGGAGTGAAACCCCGACCACCCTTACCACCCGATACCTCGGTTTCTTCAGATGTCCCTGTAATAATTTTTGTAAATTCTTTATTATTACGAATTACAGTTACTAAAACCCTTACCTTTGCGCTAAAGACAAAGTTTGTAGTACGGCTAGTAAGAACTAATTTGGTTAAAACTTGTTGACCAGCGCTTTCAGCAGCATAGTTTTCAAGCGTAAAATCTTCCAATGATACCACGACTTTTGTTAAAGCATTTGATTGTATATTGAGAAACTTGTTGTTTAAATATTCCGTTACCATTTTCCCAAAAGTAGCTGATTCAGTATGTGAGTATTTTTCCGCTAGAAAACCTGACCCGAGGAAAGCCGCCCCCTTCTCTTGGTCCTTAGCATTTGGTGTTATCTCTCCATCTTGTATTTTAGTTTTGTATTCAAAAGCTATTTTCTCTTTAGTATTAGATTTTATACCCATAAGAACAGCATCCTTAATGTTGGAACTAACAACTAACGGAGTTGCACAACCACTTGCTAAAAAGAATATAGTTATAAAAAAAGCTGTTAAAATCTTTAAACCCTTCATTTTACACCTCCATCATATAACATGTATTGTTCATATATATATACCCCTGAGTTTCTATATCTGACTTTCATTAGTGGATACTAAAATAAAGCTTGCTTTATTTTTTCAAGGCGGCTTGCTTTTATAAAGATTGTCTTTAAAAATGATTAAGAAACAGGACTTTTTATGCCATGATATTAATTTATTTGAAGATTTAATATCTTTGGAATATGTATTAGATAAGGTAAGGTAAGAGATTAAGATAAGATAAGATAAGAACTTCTGGCCTTATTGATTGAAGCTGTATACCTGCGAAGTC
>CAKKRA010000208.1:0-114 GCA_919902475.1 Nitrospiria bacterium | reverse complement strand
TTAGGCTGCCTCAAAGTAGGTTAATAATGATTACTATTTTATTTTTAATTCAAAATCTAACAATATTGTCGGATTTAGGGCGTTTTGCCTGCCTTACATCGCAGGCGACTTGTC
>CAKKRA010000207.1 GCA_919902475.1 Nitrospiria bacterium | reverse complement strand
AGCCCGGCCACTGGGAAGCTGATACAGTTATATCAAGACAGAGCAAAAAAGCCCTCGCTGTTATCCTTGAACGTTCAAGCCGTATGCTTCATATTGCAAAACTTTCTTCCAAGTCTTCGGGAAAGCTCAAAACAGCTGTTAAGAGCCGTTTAAGTCATCACCCAAAGCATATAAAACGCACTATTACCTATGACAACGGTTCTGAGGATGTTGAACATCAAAAAATCAATTATACCCTCGGAACCAAGTCGTATTTCTGCAACCCCTATCATAGCTGGGAAAAGGGGTCTGTTGAAAATGCTGTCGGCCTTATTAGGAGATTCTTGCCTAAAAAGACTGATTTTGCTACAATTAGCCATCAACAGATCAAATATATAGAAACCTTACTTAATAACAGACCTCGTAAGTGTCTTGACTACAAAACACCTGCTGAGGTCTTTAACTCAAGCGTTGCACTTGCTCCTTGAATGTAGCAAGGCTTGTCAAAGAAGGCAAAGCCTCATTGATGGATTTTTGCGACTGGGTTGGCGAGGGGAAATTTAGACGAGGTGAAGATATCCTCAAACTTTCAATGGTTCTCAAGGACGAACAGGCGAGGCAAGCTCTTATTGATGATAATTTCCAAACAGCCCTTGACCAGTTAGAGCAGAAGAACCCTGCCGCCAAATCGACAGGCTGTGTGAAAAATACATAAATTAAATGAATGTGCATCTGGATATTCCCTTATCGCATCTCTCCCAGCCCTTCTAAAGACATGTTTTTAAAACAATTATATCAAATAATATCATCATAGGCGAGAAAAAGATGATAATATAATATCTCATAATAGAAGATTAAGAAAGATGCAGTGAAAGAGAACAAATAAAGCGGTATTTCTCCGGCTGCTTTTCAAAAAGAACTTACCTATCGGCTTTAACGGGACAGTTCTATTAAAAACATATCTGCAGCACTGACAAACAACAGCAGGCTGCTTGAAAAAAATATTTTATGTGGATATTAGCAATC
>CAKKRA010000206.1 GCA_919902475.1 Nitrospiria bacterium | reverse complement strand
AATCTGTTTAATAATATCTCCCCTGCCCTTTAAAGGCTTGTTTCGTTTTCTATCTCAACGCCAGAGGCATTTGACGCCTCCAGATTATTTGGGGTAATGACTGTCACGCCTTTATAAAGATTAAAATGATTCACCTTTGGGTCAACTACCACCCTCACACCATTCTTCTTTGCAAGTTTTAATACATCAGTCATTAAGACAGGTGTAATAATCCCTTTTGCATAGTCAGATATTGTAAGGACATCTATATTCTTAATCCTTTTGTTTATAAATTCATAAATATTATTCTGTGTCTTTATAGATATTTCGTCCTTCTGCTCCCTGTCAAATCTTACTACCTGCTGGCTGTGCGCAATTATTCTTGTCTTCACAGTTGTAGGCCTGTCATCATAAAATATGCCGTCTTCGCTTATCCCTTTGCTTTTTATCTCTTTGATAAAGCTTCTGCCCATATCATCATTGCCAATGACACCGCATATCTCTGCCTTTCCCCCAAGACTTGTGATATTGTTAACAACGTTAGCAGCGCCGCCAAGAAGCAGCGTCTCCTTTGTTACATTTACAACAGGAACAGGCGCCTCAGGCGATATCCTTGTTACCTTGCCCCATATAAAATGGTCCATCATTACATCGCCGAGCACAAGCACCTTTGCCTTGTTAAAGGTCTTTAGATATTTGATTAATCCAGCTACTTTCATAATGCTATTTTACTACCATCCTCTCTTTTTCCATTAATCGTTTTGGCAATTTACTATTTATAACATCCATTACATCCTTTGCGCTAATGGATTCAATGCCATCCTCTTTTTTTATTACTGTATGCCCTTTGCCATAAGGCCCCCAGACGGCAAGGTCAGTGGAGCCAAAGAGCGCAATAACAGGTATCCTTAAAGCAGCGGCAATGTGCATTGCGCCGCCATCCAGGCAGATAGCTAATTTACATAGAGAAAGTACGCCAATCAGTTCTTTAACAGATTCGGTTTTATATAGAATAACATCGCCATGTACCTTTTCTTTTATGGATTCTGCCTTTCTGTCATCACCAGGATGCATTGGATTTGTATCATCACCAGGCATCCATAAAACAACCACCTTGATATCCTTGCTTGTCAAGAAATTTATAATCTTAATAAACCTCTCAATCGGCCATCTGTTTTCAGGCCTTCTGCTTGATATATGTATTGCTGCTAAGTAATTATCCTTTTTTACACCATGCTCTTTCAGAAAATCCCATGCCCTGTTTTTTTCTGCCTCAGGGATATTAATTGCAAGCCCTTCATTATCATTTTCTATTCCAAGCGAAGCAACAAGCCTGTATACCTTATCAACCTCGTGTAATGGTTTCTTTTCAGCTACAACTGGAATATTATAAAAAAATCTCGGCAGTATCCCTTTCTGCGGGACATAGCCGAGCCTCCATCTTGCCCCTGTAAAATATGCCATCCTTGCTACAGATGGAGAATAACTTGAACGGCATGAGATAACCAGATCAAACTCCCTTTTTCTAATCTCAGAGAATGTTCGATACATTTCAAGCCATGCAGATAATCTGCTTTTATGTCTCCCGTGTTTTAATTTATCATAAACAAAACACTCATTTGCTATGCCGCTGCCATCTATAACATCCTTGTTATACCTGTTTACAAGAATAGATATGGAAGCATTCTTAAACCTTTTTCTTACTGCCTGTATTGCCGGTGTTGTGCATATCAGGTCTCCGATATTATCATTTCTTATTATCAAAATCTTTTTTATTGAATTTTTATCCAAAAGCCCTGATCTCATCATAAACCCTTAATGTCTCTTCAGTCATTCTATCCCATGTAAAATTCATTGCCTTTTTCCTTGCTTTAACACCAGCCTCTTTGCGCAACTCAGGATTTAATAAATCCCTTATCTTTTCTCTTAGCGCATCAATTTCTAATGGTGTATTGATTATAAAACCATCCTTGCCATCCTCTATTATCTCAGAAGCGCCATTCTTTTTTGTTGTGATAACAGGGACGCCTGATGCCATTGCCTCAAGCGTAACATTTGCAAATGGATCAAAAAAAGTAG
>CAKKRA010000205.1 GCA_919902475.1 Nitrospiria bacterium | reverse complement strand
TGGTGGTATGACGGCGCTAATATGCGATGCGATATGAGGTGCCATAATAATGTGATTATGAGCGGCGCAGGCGGCGGCATGGGCGGTATGGGCGGAGGCGGAGGCGGTATAGAGGCTGTTTATAATTATTTTGGGAATTAAATCTAAAGATGAACATAAAGAAAACTATTTTTTTAATTATAATTGCTGTAACAGCGCCTTCCTTTGCTCAAGCAAAGGGGCTCTATGTGGTAAATGAAAGCGGAACAATAAATTTTATTGATACACTTTCAGAAATTGTTGTTAAGGAGATACCTTCAGGAAGCTCTTCTATAAACATAGCAGCAGACCCTTCTAACAGATATATTGTCATTGGAAATGGCGAGGAGAATGAAAAGATATGGGTGCTGGACATCCAAAATGAAAGGATTGCAGCGAAAATTCCAGTGATGAAAGGGAAGAAGGCCGGTTTTTTCTTTTTTGCATTTTCGAAGGACAGCACAAGGCTCTTTGTACTGAACCGCTATTCTCCAGAGCTTTATGTAATCTCTGTTGATGACTGGAGGCTAATAAAAACAATCCCGCTTAATCTTACTCCGGAGGGAATGGCCATCTCTTCTGACAGCAGGTTTTTGTATATTATCAACAGGGCATTCCCAGCCCTTATAATATTTAATTTAGATACTGAAAAGGTGGAAAAGTCTGCCAACATGGAAGGGGCTTTTTCTTCTATTATAAACAGCCCTGATGGAAAGGTTTTGTATGTTGCAGACAAGTCCGCTTCAAAGATTCTTGTAATTGATGCCGCCACCTTTGAGGTATTAAAAGATATTGTAACTGGAACAGAGCCTGTTGATATGGCGATTACAAAGGATGGCAGATTTCTTTATGCGAGCTGTCGTTTTTCCTATAGCCTTATTGTAATTGATCCAGTGGAGATGAAGGCTGTGGCAAACATCCCTGTGGGAATACATCCATGGGGTGTAACATTAAATAGCGATGGGACAGAGGCATATGTGGCAAACTATAATGAGAATACAATATCTATAATAAACCTTAAAGAAAAAAAGGAGATCTACAGACTGCCCACAGGCAAATTTCCCACAAGGTTGGTATATGTTCCTTAAGATATTATTAACTGCTTCTTTTATAATCATCTTTTTTATTGATATTGCATCTGCAAAGGCTCTCCTCTACGTTACCCATGAATCAAAGGGAAAGGCTTTAGTGTATGATGCAGACTCTGAAAAGCTTATTAAAAATATATCAACAGGGGAATCACCTTTTCATTTGGCGCTGCTTCCATATAAAAAACTAATTGCCGTAAGCCATAAGGGGGCTGGCGCAGACTACCTGAAGATCATTGATGCTGCATCAGGCAAAGTAAAGCTGGCTCCGTCTATCATTGTGGGCAGATATAAAAAAACAGGTGAAGTATATCTGAGCATTGATAATAGCGGTAAGAAACTATATGCTATTGACAGCAATATGAATTATGTTGACATTATTGAAACTGCGAAATGGAAATTAACAAAGAGAGTGATGCTCGGGATACAGCCAAAGAAGGGGGTGTTCTCTTCCGACGGCAGCACACTTGTTATTCCGAATTTAAATTCAAGCAATATAATCTTTCTTGATACTCTGAAAGATAAAATCTCCCGCAATATTAAGATTAATGGCCAGCCCTCTGCCGCTGCCTTTAGCCATGATGGCAAGCGTCTATTTATTCTGGATAAGGAAAATTCATTTTTATTGTTCATAGACCTGCAGAGCGGAAATATAATTGAGAAGGCAGTAGTTGGAAATGAGCCTGTGAACCTGCTTCTTTCACCGGACGGCAATACGATTTATGTTGCAAATTATGCTTCAAACAGCCTTTCTGTGATTAATGCAAAAACAATGGATGTCATAACCAATATTGCAGTAGGCATACAGCCTTTCGGCATGGCTGTAGATGATAAAACAGGCAGATTATATGTATGCAATTATGGAGAGGCGAGCATCTCAATAATAGATACTAAGACTAACAGTGGGATTAGAAAAATTCCAACAGATGCAGCGCCGACCAACCTGATTATAGTAAGGGAGTGAACCTTCCAATCTACTCCTTGACTTTTTGTAGGCACGGTTTAAACCGTGCCTACAGGCTGTTACGGAACAAACCGTGTCTATAATAGGCTTGACACAATAAGATATGGCAGGTAAACTTTAAATATGAATAAAAATGTCCTGATAATTGAAGATGAGCCTATAATGAGGAATATCCTTAAAAATGCGCTAACAAAGGCAGGTTTTGAGGCAACTATAGCAGAGGATGGAATAAAAGGGATAAGCGCTATTAATGAAGGAGATTTCGACATTATTATAACGGACATCGTCCTTCCAAAGGGGGACGGCTTCAAGATTCTAAAATGGGCAAAGGAAAAAAGGCCTGAAACAAGCGTAATTCTCATAACAGGCCATGGAAAGGTGAAGGATGCTGTAGAGGCAATGAAGCTCGGTGCAAGCGATTATCTTACCAAGCCCTTTTCAATGGAAGACCTCTCATTAAGAATAAACAAGATTGTGGAATTTCAGGAATTAAAAAGGGACTATACAAGGCTTCAACAGGAGTGCGAAACAATCTTTGGGGCAGAGAGGATATTGGGAGTAAGCCCCAAGATAATCGCTATACGCGAGCTTGCAAAGACAGTGGCAGGCGTAGATTCTACTATACTCATTGAAGGAGAGAGCGGCACAGGAAAAGAGGTAGTTGCAAATGCCATTCACTATTCAAGTCCGAGAAGGGATAAGCCCTTTATAAAGATAAGCTGCGCGGCAATTCCAGAGACGCTCCTTGAGAGCGAACTCTTTGGGTATGAAAAGGGCGCATTTACAGGCGCCCTGAAAAGAAAACCCGGCAGGTTTGAGCTTGCAAATCATGGAACGCTTTTCTTAGATGAAATCGGGGACCTGCCGCAGGCATTGCAGGTAAAATTATTAAGGGTCCTGCAGGAAAGGGAATTTGAAAGAATCGGCGGCACAGAGACTATAAAAGTGGATGTGAGGATAATCTGCGCTACAAACCGCGACCTTGAAAAAGAGACAAAAGAAGGAAGGTTTAGAGAGGACCTTTATTACCGCTTAAAGGTTATTCCTATCCACCTTCCGTCGCTCAGGGAAAGGAAAGAGGATATCCCAATCCTGATCAATCATTTTATTAAAATATATTCCAAAAAAATGAATAGGAAAATAACTGCTTTTTCTGATGAAGCAATGAAATGCCTCCTTGACTACGATTTTCCCGGCAATGTCAGGGAATTGGAAAATGCTGTTGAGAGAACCATTGCTTTATGTCCAAACCAGTTAATAGGCAAGGAATATCTGCCCCTGTTAAAAGACAGAAGGCAAGGGAGTAAGGACAGGGTATATGGGCAAACTGCAGGAGATAGCGAACCCAGTCCGCCATCTTCTAAAGGCTTGCAGAAAAAAGAACCGGACAAATTAGTGCCGCTTCAGGATAAGATGGGAGAAGTAGAAAAAAACTATATTGTTTCTGTCTTAAAGAAGGCTAAGGGCAACAAGACAAATGCAGCAAAAATACTAAACATCAGCCGCAAAAACCTCTGGGAAAAGATGAGAAAATACAATCTGCCTGATGAGGAGTAAACCATTCAGAACTCCGCATGCTAATCATATCCCGTGCTAAAACAGAATTCATTCAAATGAAGCAAGTTAATGCTTGACAGCGTATATAGCAGTATGATAATCTATGGATAGTTTGAGAATGAAAATCATTCTTATTGGTCGGAGATATGCCGCTTACTATCAAGGAATTATTCAGGCAAAAAGGTATTAATCTTACCTCTCAGCGCAAGCTGATTGCTGAAACCCTATTAAAAAGCAGCAAACATATTAAGGCAGAGGAGCTGTATCAGCTTGTCCATAAAAAGAACTCTAAGATCGGGCTTGCTACTGTATACCGCACCTTGCAGATTATGAAGGACAGGGGGCTGATTGAAAAGAGGGATTTCGGCGACGGATGCAGCCGTTATGAGGACAGCAAGGCAATGCACCACGACCATTTAATCTGCCTGAAATGCAGCAAGGTGATTGAATTTGACGAGCCAACCATTGAGACACTTCAGATGGAGGTTGCAAAAAAGAACAGATTTAAGGTTTTAAGCCACAGGCTAGAGTTGTTTGGCTACTGCAATCACTGCAGAGGATAATTTTTTATTTTTAATTGAGAATGATTATCAGATTCATTGCATCAGAAAATAGGAGGTAGAAGGATGTTGGGAAGTTTTTTGATTACTTTAAGAGAAGGCGTTGAAGCTGCCCTGATCGTGGGGATACTCTTGTCGTATCTCTCCAAAACTAATCAGAGCAGATATAATAGTTATATTTACTACGGGGTATTGGCAGCAATGCTAATAAGTGGTTTTGCTGCATATCTTTTCACCTTATTTCTTGGCGGTTTTACAGGCCGATTTGCAAAGTTTTTTGAAGGGTCGGTCATATTTCTTGCAGTTGGCGTTTTGACCTATATGGTTGTGTGGATGCATCATCAGAGCAGAAGCGTAAGCATGGAGTTAAAAAAACGCGCAGACGCAGCAATAGAGTCAAAGAATCTCTGGGCGCTCTCCACCCTATCGTTCGTTGCAGTTTTCAGGGAAGGGGTAGAAACTGTTCTGTTTTTATATGCACTCTTTATCCAGCAGGCATCAGAGAACGGAGCAGGCAGCGCAAATTATCTTTCATCTATATTCGGCGCATTTGGAGGCATAATTACAGCTATAATCCTTGCATATATATTTTTCAAAGGTTTTGGACATGTTAATTTAAAAACATTCTTCCGAATAACAGGCATAATCATTATCATCATAGCCGCAGGCCTGCTTGCGTATGGCGTGCATGAATTTGAAGAGGCAGGTATTTTACCGCCTATAATCAAAAATGTATGGGATATTAATCATATCTTGAATGAAAAAGGAACTATAGGCTCATTCTTAAAGGCGCTATTCGGCTATAATGGAAACCCATCGCTCCTTGAGGTAACAGCTTATGTCTTATATTATCCTCTTGTTTTCTGGATGCTAAAAAAGGAAGATCACGACCTCGCGCAATAAAAAGGTATCATCTCCCAGATTTAGCCAGAGGGGTTAGATGCAAGGCGGAGCGAGGACTTGCACCGCAGCATACAAAATAGTATGTGAGGATGCGAGGCCGAAGCGACAACGCAGCAGATGACACCTATCGCTAAATCTGGTAAAAATTATGTGGTTCTATTACGCACTGATAACAGCCTTTTCTCAGGCAACAAGCGATGCCATTACCAAAAAAACCCTCCAGAGGGCAGATGAATATATTGTGGCATGGCTCAGGCTGTTAAGCTCAGTCCCGTATCTCCTG
>CAKKRA010000204.1 GCA_919902475.1 Nitrospiria bacterium | reverse complement strand
GCTTCCCGGCGCAATGACATTAAGACCTGGCTCAGCAAACCTCCCATTCTTTGGCGTTGTTCCAAAGGTATTAAAGGAGAACGGCACAGAGGCAGCAGTAAATGAGGGCGGTTATTTGGTAATTGAAAAACCTTGGCCTGCAATATTAAGGGGAACCTACGGCGACCCTGAGAACAAACGGATGAAAGAAGTATATTTTACACGTTTTCCCGGAAAATATTTCACAGGCGATGGCGCAAGGATAGATGAAAAAGGAAACTTCTGGCTGATGGGAAGGATAGATGATGTATTGAATGTGTCTGGACACAGGCTCGGCACAGCAGAAATAGAAAGCGCCTTAGTAAGTCACGAAAAGGTTGCAGAGGCCGCAGTTGTCGGCTATCCGCATGAAATAAAAGGCGAGGGCATTTATGCATTTGTTACTTTAAAAGGCGGAAATCATATAGATGAGTCACTCAAAAAAATCCTTTCTGACCATGTGGCAAAGATGATAAGCCCTATAGCAAGGCCTGACAAGCTTCAGTTTGCAAATGCGCTCCCAAAAACAAGAAGTGGAAAAATTATGCGTAGGATATTAAGAAAGATTGCATCCGGTGATATTGAGAACCTCGGCGATACTTCTACGCTTGCTGATCCATCGGTTGTGGAGAGTATTGTAAAGGAGAGGTTGTAGGCTTGTCAAGGTAGGGGCATAGCATAAACTATACCCCCTACCCTACTACTACTTTTTCTTCAATTCTTCGTCTATAACCTGCTTAAATTTTTCAAACGGCAGGGCGCCGACAACCTTTTTCCCATTTATAAAAAAGGTCGGAGTCCCTGTAACACCAAGACTCATGCCTTCACTCTGATCTTTTCTTACTGCCTCTCTTGTCTGGCTGTCCTGTGTGCATTTTTTCCATTCATCCTTTGGCAGTTTAAGCTTATCTACAATCTGATTAAATAAAGCAGGGCCAAGGCTGCCCTGATTATTATATAGTTCGCTATGATATTCCCAGAACTTTCCTAATTTTGCAGCGCAGCGGGCAGAAATAGCTGCTGGCTCTGATTGCATCTGGCCTGATAATGGAAAGTCTTTATAGATGTGCCTTACCTTATTTCCGTATTCCTTTTGAATCTGCTCCAGCACCTGCTGGACTCTTTTGCAGTAGGGTCATTGGTAGCTTGAAAACTCATGAATTGTAACAGGTGCATTTTCAGGTCCTTTTGACATTGCAGGATTAACTGTTACAGGCTGCCCTGCTATCTTTTCTTGCGCTATTGCTTCACTGTATGCTGCAACTGCTAAAATGAAAACTGCTATTAAAACAATTATCTTTTTCATGCGAACAAGCATACTCAAACCTCCTATACTTGTCAAGCGATAAAAACTTTTTAATAAATTTTAACCCTTCTTATCCATCTCCCACAGCTTTGCATATTTTGAAAAGGTATAAAAAGAATAAAGCCCTGATAATAGTATGCCGTAAAAACCCTCTAAGAAACCCAATTTCAAGAAAAACATTTTCAAAAATGTTGTTATCGGCCTGATCGTTAAATGGCTCCACCCTGCCCTTTTGCCTTTTTTATGAAGCTCTATTGCTGACAGCGTTGAATATCTGTCAAGCCTTGAGATAAAATCGCTGAGTGTCTTATATGTATAATGCTCTAAAGGGTTTTTAAGATATTTAGCAGCGCCATTAACCTCTGCCCTTTCATGAACCTCTCTTTCAATAAATCTTCCTTTACTCTTCTTAAACAATCTCAGATTATAATCAGGATACCATCCGCAGTGTTTAATCCATTTCCCAAGAAAGAAATTCTTCCTTGCGATATAATAGCCGTCAGCAGTATCACCTCTCTCAAACTCCTTTTTTATCTCATCAAGCAGCTCCTTTGTAATTCGCTCATCAGCATCAAGGCTAAGCACCCATTCATTCCTTGCATTGTCAATGGCAAGGTTCTTCTGTTTGGAATACCCAAGCCATTTGTATTTAATTATCCTTGCCTTGTATTTTTTGCATATAGCAAGGGTCTTATCAGTGCTAAAGGAATCAAAAACAACAATCTCATCAGCCCATTTGACGCTCTTCAGGCAATTTTCTATATTTTCTTCTTCATTATGGGTAATAATTGTAACAGATATCTTCGGCAGAGTCATATTAATGATAATATTATCACCACTAATTATTATAAATCAACAACTATTTCTCCGAAGGAATTGACATTTCAATAAAAAGACAGGATAATAAATGCATGAAAAGACTTATTTATATAATTATTTTCTTCCTCCTCTCGCTCTCCCCTGCCCTTGCACAGGATGACCATTTTGCAAAGGCAAGGAACCGGATGATTGAGCAGGATTTGAAGGGAAGGGATATTACTGAGCCGACTGTCCTGAAAGTAATGGGAAAGGTGCAGAGGCACCTCTTTGTAGATAAGAGCCAGCAGAAATCGGCTTACAACGACCATCCATTGCCAATTGCAGAGGGACAGACAATTTCACAGCCATATATAGTCGCTTTAATGACGCAGGTCTTGAAAATAAAACCCGGAGAGAAGGTTCTTGAGATCGGCACTGGCTCTGGGTATCAGGCAGCAGTTTTGGCAGAGATAACAGACAAGGTTTATACAATAGAAATAAGAAAAGGTCTTGCAGAGGAGGCTGCTGCAAGGCTAAAGAATCTTGGTTATAAGGATGTAAAGGTCAAGAATGCTGACGGCTATTTTGGCTGGGAGGAGCATGCAGCCTTTGATGCAATAATCGTAACTGCTGCTGCAAACCATATCCCACCGCCTTTAATCAAACAGCTCAAAGACGGCGGCAGGCTTGTCATCCCGCTCGGCAGCACAACATATTATCAGACATTAACACTTGTAACAAAAATC
>CAKKRA010000203.1 GCA_919902475.1 Nitrospiria bacterium | reverse complement strand
CTGCGCCTCTGGCGGATGCAAGCTTACAGATGAAAACTTTGCTAAAAAGATAAAGGACCTTTTTGAGCATAAAGAGGAGATTACCCTGAAAGATATACACCTTTTAAATGTTGGGAGGCATTTTAGGTTGGATAAGGATACAAAGCTAATAATAGGCAGGAATGAGCATGAGAATAAGAAGCTTGAATACATTGCACAGCCTAATGATTATCTTTTTATGCCTGACAATTTTCCTGCTCCTGCAGGCCTCCTCTGTGGGGAGACATCTGATGACAGAGAGGGTTTTATATGCAAGGCACTATTAAAATACAGCAAGCATGAGAGCGGTGCATTCTTTGTCAAGGATGTAAAGACAAATAATGCTAAGAGGGCAGAGATTACCGGAAGGATTGATGATAATGCCCTTGAGTCTATGAGGATATAAATTGGAAGAGAAATTTAACAGATTAAAGGATATAATAAAAAAGATGGGCTCGCTCCTCATTGCCTATTCAGGCGGCGTGGACAGCTCATTTCTGTTGAAGGCCGCATCAGATATACTTGGCAACAGGGTTGTTGCAGTAACAGCAGCGTCTCCAACATATCCTTTAAGAGAGATAGAGTCTGCAAAGGAGATTGCAGAATTACTCGGCGTAAAACATATACTGATTACATCAAATGAGCTTGATATACCAGGGTTCTCGTCTAACCCGACAAACAGATGCTACTTCTGCAAGAGCGAGCTTTTCCAGAAGCTGAAAGAAAAGGCGTCTGAGCTTGGGCTGAAGCATGTAGCAGACGGAAGCAATTATGACGACACAAAGGACTTCAGGCCAGGAAGGGATGCAGCAAGGGAGCTCGGCATAAGAAGCCCGTTAATTGAAGCGGAACTCACAAAAGCAGAGATTAGGGCATTGGCAAAAGGCTTAAATCTGCCGAACTGGGACAAGCCCTCTTTTGCATGCCTGTCATCAAGATTTCCGTATGGGACAGAGATAACGGCTATGCGGCTAAGACAGATTGAAAATTGTGAAAACATTATCAGGGAGATGGGCTTCAGGCAATTCAGGGTTCGTTATCATAATGAGATTGCAAGAATAGAGGTTGGCAGGGATGAACTGAAAAGATTCTATAATGATAAAATAATGGATTATATTATTGAGGGTTTTAAGGCAAATGGTTTTGTATACATCACCCTTGACCTTGAAGGGTACAGAACAGGCAGTATGAACCAGCCATTATTAATAGGAGGTGAGAGCCATGCATATTAAGATGACGGTCAGCGGCATATTATTAGACCCGAATACAAGCTCCTATATTGTGCTATTAAAGGATGAGGGCAGCAAAAATGACCCCCTGCCGATATGGGTCGGCCGTGCTGAAGGGAATGCAATAAACTTTGTTTTAGAAGGCGTTATTCCGCCAAGACCAATGACGCATGATTTGCTGAAAAATATACTTGATACAATGGGAATAAGGGTTGAAAAGGTTGTTGTATCTGACCTTAAAAACAATACCTACTATGCAATTATACATCTCAATTCAAACGGCTCTGAGATAACCATAGATTCAAGGCCGAGTGACGCCATTGCGCTTGCAATAAGGATGGATGCGCCGATATATGTGGATGATGCGGTAATTAAAAAGAGGACATCAGAGAGCCTTGACAGATGGCTTGAGAATCTGAAGCCGGAGGACTTTGGAAAATATAATGCGTAGCAGCATGGCGGTTCAGGATTTTCTGGATGGTTTTGCAACATACGAAGAAACAAAAAAAAGACTTGAATTAATAAGGGTCGCTATTTTATATAGAAGCTGCAAGTTTAAAGATAATGAATAAAGAAAACATATTACAACAGTTAGAGGAGATTGCAGAGAGGCTGTCCATCAGGGTAACCTATGATTCCTTGAAAGAAGGCAGCATAAATACAAGAGGGGGTCTTTGCAAGGTAAGCGGCGATTACAGGATCCTCGTGGATAAAAGGCTCACTGCAAAAGAGAAGATAGATGTTATTGCCATATCCATCTCAAAATTTGACATAAGCCAGTTTTATGTGCCACCGGAGATAAGAGATATAATAGCAAACAGCAGCGAAACAGAGGATGAACAGAAGGCAGTGCATGTAAATTCACACGATTGACAATATGACAGAAAAAAAGATACTCATAATAGAAAGCAGCGAGACATTTTCAGATTATATTATTGAGATGCTAAAAAGGGTTGGGTTTAAAACCGTTGTTGCGCCTGATGCTGATGAGGGAATGGAGGCTGCAAGAAGGGAGAGTTTTGATCTCATCCTTCTTTCTGTAGAGCTTCCAAAAGAGAACGGCTACATAATATGCAAAAAGTTTAAAGAGGATAACGAGCTAAAAAAGATTCCGTTAATCCTGATGTCCTCTGAGGCAAAGAAGAGCGATTTTGAACAGCACAAAAAGCTTAAGGTCAGGGCTGATGATTATCTTAAAAAGCCCTTTGTTAAAAGGGAGCTGATTGCCTCAATTTCAAATCTTATAGGCTGCGAGGTTCCAATTGAGATCTATTGCACTTTAGAGGAAAAGGTAGAGGCGCTTATAAAGGAAAAGGACATCTTAGAAAAGGATTCAAAGAACAAAGAAAAACTCATATTTGAGCTCAGAGAAAGATTAAATAAGGCGTCAGGAAGTTCAAATGTTGATGTTGAAAAGCTGCAGAAGGAATTGATTGAAACAAGAAGGGAAATGGAAGAAGTAAAAAAGGAGAACATGCAGCTTACGCAGAAGAATGGAACCCTCTCTGAAAAGATTGATGAAATCAATAAGGAAAAAAAGGAGCTTATAAAGAGCTCAATTGCTGATTTTGCAGACAGGGATAAAAGAGAGGGAGATTTGAAAAAGAGGCTTACACATCTTGAAAAAGAGCTTCATGAGCAAAGACATCAGATAAAAAAAGTATTGGAAAATGCCATATCATCTATAAAGGAGTAATAGAATGACAGTTGATGAAGCGCTGAAACTGATTCAGGACTGCAGGGAAAAGAATATAAGGATAAATATAAAATACGCAAATCTGGAAGGCGCCAGTTTAACTGAAGGGATGTTCATTAATGCGAATCTGGAAGGCGCAAATCTGGAAGGCGCAAATCTGGAAAGGGCGAACCTGCGATATGCAAATCTTGACGGCGCAAACCTTAAATTTGCAAACCTGAGGTTTGCAAATCTGGAAGGCGCAAACCTTGGGTATGCAAGCCTGCTTAATGCAAATCTAAAGTTTGCTAATCTTAAATATACCAATCTCATCGGCGCAAGCCTCAGACACTCCAATCTTGAAGGCGCAAACCTCTGGAATGTAAAGATAGAGGCCTCGCAAAAGGACGATATTCTAAATGCACTCGGCGTCCTTACCAAGGAAAGGGAGCGCAGGTCTGAGAGGTCGGAGTAAAGCAAGTGTCAAGCATGGTCTTTCCCGCAAAATTCGCCTTTGTCCTTGATAATTTTATCAGGCGCTATCTTGTAAATATAAAGGGTGTATTAAAGGACGCATCTCTGAAGGAGGGGATGAATGTCCTTGAGATTGGCTGCGGTCCCGGATTTTTCACGCCATATCTTGCAAAGGCAGCCGGCTCCGGCAGGCTGTATGCAGTTGATATACAGCAGGAGATGATAAATAGATTAGCCAAGAAGATTCCGCTAAACAGCAGCAATAATGTAATAACAATGGTTGGAGACGCGTCATCATTAAATATAAAGGATAATGAAATTGACCTTATATTTGCATACTACACATTCCATGAGTTTGCTGATAAGGAAAAATCAGTAAAGGAACTTTACAGGATCCTGAAAAAAGGCGGGATGCTATTTATTGCAGAGCCAAGATTAGAGGTGTCACGAGTAAAAATGGATTATACAATACACCTTTTTCTTAATGCAGGCCTCAGGCTCCTATGCGACAAGCCAAAACTGTTTAGCTGGTATATTAAGATGGAAAAATTTTAAACCAGAAAACTTCTCATCTTCAAATCCCCTCAAAACAAAAAATCTTTTGAAAATAATTCTGTGTGCTTCGATGAATCTATTGAAACAGACTCAATTCTTTTGGGAAGACTCAGGGTCTTTTTATAACGAGCTTTCAGATAGTCAACAATAAATTTTCTCGGGTCAATAACAGAACCTGTCAGGTATTTTTTCCTATTCTTATGAATGTCTATTTCAAGATAACCATAGTCAAAGTCAAACTTCTCCTTCCCAGAAAGAGGCCACTCCTTGCTATACCATTCCGAGATGTAGAATTTAGCAACTTATATATGCAGCCTGTTCTTTTCTATAACAGCATACATACCTTTAATCCCTCTAAACGGAGCTGCTGACTACTTTGTTTATCTCTTTCTCCATTTCCTTTTCAACCGCAACAATTTTTGCCTTTTTCTTCGGAGCCCACCCGTGCTTATGCGGCTTGCATAATGCACACCCCTTTGATTTTTTATCCTTGTAAACCTTTCCCATAGTATCTTTTTACAATCCTTCTTGCAATCTCAAAGGCTGCTGCAATTTTTATTTTTTCCCTGCAAGAGCTACTTCTATTGGATGGTCTTTCAGAGAACTTACTTTTAGTATTGAAAACCCTATGACTTTTCCTTCCATATCGACCTTTTCCATTATCTGGTCAGATTCTGTTTCTCTGAAGTAGCCCTCTTTCTTTTCAAACATAACCTCAAGATAATCCCCTTCAGGGTCATACCATATTTTTACCTTTTCCATATTATATCTCCTCTTTTAATACTATCAGTAAAATAGGCTGTTATAACAAAGGCATCATCCTCTTTGTATTTTACCACAACACATAAATATTTGTCTCCAATTGAAAGTTTCTTGTAATATTTGAAATAGAGATTTACATCTGCATCAGTCTTTGACCTGATAACAATATCAGGGGTTGCAAGGGTTTCATTTATTTTTATGGAATGTGCAACCATTTCAGGATGCTCTTTTATATGAGCAAGCCTCTCATCTGTCAGATGGATAATCTTGCCTGTATAATCAATCAGATTCATCCACCTTTTCCTTTAACGCTTGACTAACAATCCTTCTTGAAATCTCAAACGATTGGCCTATTTTATACTCATTGTTTTATATGGTCAATAAGAAGTTTTCTCAAAAGAACAAACCTCTTGACATACTACATACTGTAGTATATACTGATAATGCTTAGTTTTGGAGGTTTAAATGCAGGAGTTTGTTGCAACAAGTTTTAAGCCGCACAGAAACGGTCTTAATCAGGTGCTCGGTGGTTTGGAGCAGGAGATTATGGAGGCGCTCTGGAAAAGGGAAGAGGCCATTGTCCGTGATGTGTTCCTTGAGTTAAACAAAAAAAGAAAGATCGCCTACACAACAGTAATGACAGTAATGGGAAGGCTTGCAAACAAGGGCCTTCTTCAAAAATCTCCAATAAAGAATACCTTCCTTTACAAACCTGTTTATTCAAAAGACGCCTTTGAAAAATGCGTATCAAGAGAGGTGATGAAGGGCGTCCTCGGCAACCATACACAGGCTGCTGTTACATCCTTTGTTGATGTCCTCACAGAGATAGACCCAAAGCAGATAGAATACCTCTCAAACCTTATTGAAGAAAAGAAGAGGGAGATTAAAAAAGGGGATAAAAGATAATGATTAACTATCAATCAAGAAAAGCAGGGATAACCTTTACCATACTATCTTTTATTGCAGGCATAGCATTATTAAGCTTTTTTTATTCCATTAATCGTATTGTTGAGCCTACATTAACATTAAAGAATACGCTCCAGTGCTGTCCTGACCTTGTATCAAACTGCCTTCTCTATCTTGCAATGGTAAATTCTATTATTCCATGGATTGGAATAGGCATCCTGTTTCTTGGGCTTTTGAATGGATTACCGAGATTGATTTTGAGCATCATGGGAAGCCTGAAATTTGCTAACAGACTTGAATCAGTAAGGATAAGAGGCAGGATTTACAACAGGCTCAAAAGGCTCTGTGATGAAAAATTAGTCAAAAGGATTGTTATCTTTGATGACATAAAGATTCACAATGCCTTTACCATAGGTTTGTTTAAGCCGAGGGTATATCTTTCTGTCAGCCTTTGCAAAAGGTTAAAGAATGAGGAGCTAAAGGCAGTGATACTTCATGAGGCGCATCATATGAAAAAACATGACCCTTTGAGGCTTCTTATTGTTGCATTTGTATGTGATATCTTTTTCTTTATACCATTAAGCAGATATTTAAAGGAGCTTTTTATATCATCAAAGGAGAAGGCTGCTGATGACGCAGCAGTTGCAGCATCTAAAAAGCCTCTGGAACTTGCCAGCGCATTAATAAAACTTTTAAGAACAAAGAATGATTTGATACTAAATCCAACAGCAATATGGGAGCCCGGCTCTCCTGCAGAGAGGATTCACAGACTGATAAACCCGAAGATGGACAAATCGCCTGATTTTTCCCTTCTTAAATCTGCAATAAGCTTTTTGATAGTTGTTACATTAGTTGGGATGCTTACCCTGCCGTCATTTGCAGCAAAGCTTCCGATCCTCAACACAACAAACTGCAGGTCATCGCATATGCTGATAATTAATGAATAGCAAATATTAAGCAGCAAGGGGTTGTAACCCCTTGATTAGAGCATTAGAATTTTTTATGGAGGCGTCAGATGCCTAAGAAAGAAAAAGAAGAAACAAAAAATGAAGAAATAAAAAAAGGCGGCAATGCCTCTTTTTATATATTAGCTGCTGTGATATTAATAATTGCTGTTGGCGGAGGCTATTTCTATTCTAAATTGGGCAGCTCCCCAAATTCTGCACAGGCAGCAAAGAATACGCCGCGCGGCGGCGAGACAAGGCCGACTCTCTCCCCTGCCCTTTTCTTTGGCAATACAGCAAAGGCATATAAAGCAGCACAGGAGATACCAGAGGTATTGGACGGACTTTTCTGCTACTGCTATTGTCAGGAGGGATTGGGCCATAAGAGCCTTCTGACCTGCTTTACAGATGACCATGGCGCAAATTGCGATATATGCATAAATGAGGCAATAAGGGCAGGAGAACTGCACAAGGCAGGCTATAAGGTATCTGATATTAAAACTGTAATTGATAAGGAGTTTTACAGGCCCAAGCAATAAAAATCCTAAATCTCAAACAATATAAAAATGTCAAAAAAAATTATAATTCTTGTAATACTATTAATAATAGGTCTTGGCGCCGGATATTATTTCGGAATGGCTAAGAAGCCTGAAGACAGAGGCCATAAAACAGAGGCACATAAAACAGAGGCAGAGGCCGGCGGAAAAAACCAGCAGACAGCAATGGATGAGGCAATAAAGGTTTTTAAAGAGCGCATAGCTGCGGACCCAAAGGATGCAGAGGCAGTAGGCAGGCTTGCTGATATATATTTTGAAAGCGGCAAATTTGAAGAGGCCATTTCCGAATATAAGAAGGCCATTAAACTAAATCCAAAGGATATTGACTCTATCAATGACCTCGGCTTAGCATATATTTATGTTGGAAAGATGGATGACGCCGTCTCTGAGTTAACAAAGGGAACAAAGATAGACCCTATGTATCAGCGGGTATGGCTCAGCCTCGGCTTTGCGTATATATCAAAAAATAATAAAATAGAGGCAAGAAAGGCATGGCAGAGGGCTGCTGCAATGGACCCTGCATCGCCAATAGGCAAAGAGGCAAATAAATTTTTAGAACGGTTTAAATAATGAAGGGTAAATTAATAACTCTGACAGCTATTATGATGCTCGGACTTGGCACTGGCTATATGCTTGGCGCAAAGGGGATAGGTTTTGCTAAAAAAGGCGGCATCAATTGGCTAAGCTATAATGACGGGATGGAGACTGCAAAAAAAGAGGGCAAGCTTGTATTAATTAATTTTGTCACCCACTGGTGCGAATGGTGCAAGAAGATGGATGAGGATACATACAGCAATGAAGATGTCAGGAGTTTAATTAAAAAAGGGTTTGTCCCAATCAGGGTTGACGCACAGATGCAGGGCGAGGTCAGCTATAAAGGCAGAAGGATGGGATACAAGGAGTTGGCTGTCCACTATAATGTAAAAGAGGTGCCGACAACATGGTTTGTTGAACCAGACGGGACGCTGATTGCAATGATGCCCGGCAAGATAGAGCCTGATTTTTTTATAAAAACATTGAGCTATGTAAATGATAGGACATATAAGACTAATATCAGCCTTGCTGAGTATGCAGGGGTGAAGAGGCCATAAAACAATTGCCATAAGCAAAATTTGTATGTTATAATTTTGTAATATAATAAGGCAGGGGCGGGGCTACCCCGCCCCTGCTGTTTAGTAGCAAGGAAAGGAAATGTATATGGGTGAAGAGAAGGTGGAAGAAAAGACAGCAGCAGGAAAGGGTATATGGGAGACAATTGAGGATAAATTTATTGAAATCTTCAGCTCTCCAAAGCTTGCTATCTTTATCTTTATAATATTAGCTGTGCTTTCTGTGTTCGGCACTGTAATTGAGCAGAACCGCGAGCCTTCTATGTATATTGCTGCATACGGCGAGAAGTGGTACGGCGTTATTAAGGGATTTGGGCTTACTGATATATATCATTCATGGTATTTTTCGCTGACACTCATGCTTTTGAGCGTTAATCTCTCTGTCTGCTTTTTCAGGAGGCTGCCGCCAAAGTGGAGGCTTATCAAAGATAAGACCGTGGTTATGGCAGAGGATGCAATCCTGAGGCAAAAGAACAACGCTAAATTAAACCATAATATAAGCTTGCAGGACATAAAGGGCGCTGTCTCAGGACTCTTGAAAAAGAAGGGGTATAAGGTCATAACAGCAGAGACAGGTTCTGATGTTTCTATATTTGCCCGCAGGGGGGCAATCGGCCGCATAGGTTCGGATATCACCCATGTAGGGCTTCTTATTATATTTCTTGGTGCGATTATGGGAAGCTTTCTGGGTTTTAAGGGATTTGCAACCATATTTGAAGGAGAGACAAAAAGTATCCCCAATACAGATTTTGCGCTAAGGGTTGATAAGTTCTGGATAGAATATTATGACGACTACAAGCCAAAGGACTTTTTCAGCACATTAACTGTAATTGACAAAGGCAAAGAGGTTTTCCAAAAGACCATAGAGGTAAATGACCCGTTAAAATATAAAGGTGTCTGGTTTTATCAGAGCAGCTACGGCCAGGCATGGGACATGATAACCAAGGCAAGGCTTTATGTATATGATAGGAAAAGCGGCAAATTTGTTTCAGAGGTGCTTACAGATTTTGGAAAGGAGACCGATGTCCCGAATACAAATCTAAAATTAAAGGTTGTCGGATTTGTAGCAGACTTCTATTATGACCCGGCAAGCAAAGAGGTATTTTCAAAATCCATGGAGCACAACAACCCTGCTATGCAGATAGAGATTTACGAAAAGGGCGTTTTAAAAACAGCGCCATGGGTCTTTTCAAAATATCCAGAGGCATTTTTAGATAAAAGCACAAAATATTTTATTGAGGCAGCAGGGTATCAGTCGCCGCAGTATACTGGATTGAGCATTGCAAGGGATCCGGGTGTAAATATAGTGTGGGTCGGCTCTACGCTTCTTACACTTGGACTTTTTCTCTCCTTTTTTGTTATTCATAAAAGGATATGGATAAAGATTGTAGATAAAAACAATAAGGTAGATATATATGTCGGCGGAAATGCCAACAAGAACAAGATTAACTTTGACAAGGATTTTGCCAATCTCGTTAATGAGCTTGACAAGATTGGACGGTAGGAGGCAATAGATGATTAATTCCTTTTTCTGGGTAGATGTTACATTCTGGCTTTATTTAACATCATGCGCATTTTATGTGCTGCACGGCTTTTTTTATAAAAATGAGACTCTCGGCATTTTGGGAACAGTAACAGCGATACTCGGGGTCGCAATAAATACCCTGGCGCTGGGATACAGGGCGTACGAAGCAGGCCATGCGCCATTTTCAAACCTCTATGAATCCATGCTCCTGTTTACATGGGCAACGGTTATTGGCTATCTAATGATGGAATTTAAATATAAACTCAGGATTATCGGCACATTTGTAATGAGCATTGTGTTCTTCTCAATTCTCACGATTGTCTGGCTCCTGCCGTATCGGTATCAGAATATTGACCCGTTGAATCCAGCTCTCCAGAGCCTATGGCTTGAGATACATGTTATGACTACCTTTATCGGCTATGCTGCTTTTGCCATATCCTTTGGCATAAGCATAATGTATCTTATAAAGAACAGTGTAGAAAAGGGGGGGAATCGTGAGGGCAATCTAAAAGGCTTCTTTGCAAGGTTCCCTGATTTAAATATCTTAGATGAACTGAACTATAAATCCATTGCATGGGGTTTTCCATTTCTTACAATCGGGATTATTACAGGCGCTGTTTGGGCAAACTATGCATGGGGCACATACTGGAGCTGGGATCCAAAGGAGACATGGTCTGCCATTGTATGGCTGATATATGCGGGCTATCTGCATGCAAGGGTAACACACGGCTGGCGCGGAGTAAAAACCGCTATATTTGCTATAATAGGTTTTCTGTCAATAATATTCTTATACTGGGGTGTGAGCTTTATACTGCCAGGGCTGCATGCGTATGCATAACCCCCTCACCCTAACCCTCTCCCACAAGGGGAGAGGAGAAAAAGAGTGACCTTCTCGTTTCCCCTCCCTTGATGGGAGGGGATTAAGGGGAGGGTGGATGAATAATGAAATAATTGGAGGCTTGAATGGAAGAGGTTAAAGCAGAAAATAACACTGCGAAAAAATATGGAATCATCATTGCTGTGGTATTGATTATTGTTGCTGGCATTGTTTATTATGAATGGAGCAATTTTGAAAGTTATAAGCCTGTTGTAATAGGCGGCGCAGCGCCTGAGTTTGGGCTAATGGACTTAACCAAGAAAACTGTTAAGCTCTCTGATTACAAGGGCAAGGTGATTTTTTTAAATTTCTGGGCAACATGGTGCAAGCCATGCAAGGAAGAGATGCCCTCAATGGAGCTTTTATACAAGGCCATGAAGGGAAAGGACTTTGAAATGATTGCTGTAAGCATTGACAGGGATATAGCAAAGGTGGAGCCTTTTATAAAGGATTTGAAGCTTTCCTTCCCTGTTCTATTAGACTTTATGGGCAAGGCAGACAGGAGATATAAGCTTACAGGCGTGCCAGAGACATAT
>CAKKRA010000202.1 GCA_919902475.1 Nitrospiria bacterium | reverse complement strand
CATAATTGTCTTTAATCAAAAGGGCGAGGTTATAAAGACTATCGGCAAGAAGGGCAAAGAAAGAGGCGATTTTAAAGAGCCGTCTGATATTGCAATTGATGTAAGCGGTAATATATATGTAATTGACTGGGGCAATAAAAGGATACAGAAGTTTGATTCTAATGGAAATTCGCTGCTTGCCTTTGGCAAAGAGAAAGAGCTTGACGAACCCTTAGGGATAGGTCTTGCAAGGAACGGCAATATCTATATTGCAGACAAAGAATTAAAGCGCATAGTGGTCTATGACTCTGCCGGCAGATTAATCGGCGGCTGGGGAAAGGAAAGGAAAAAGAAGCAGGACGAAAAAGAGCAGTTTGACGAGCCGTCAGATGTGGCAGTTGACAGCGCAGGAAATGCATATATCCTTGATGTGAATGAACACAGGATATTGAAGTTTAGGGCGGAGAGATAAAGGATGATATTTTGAAGTATAATGTTGCCTTATATAAATTATATATTGACACATCACTATACATGATGTATATTTTATTCTATGAATTCATTAAAGAAAAAACCAATACAGATATATATTGAGCCAAGACAGGATAATATATTAGAGGTTATATCTAAAAACAGGGGTGTTTCTAAGGCTGCGATTATCCGCGAAAGCCTTGAAAAATTCCTGAAGGAGCTACCTGTGGAAAAAGATCCTGCGCTAAGGATTATTGGACTCGGAAGTTCAGGTAAGACGGATATCTCTGAGAAGCACGACAAATATCTTGCCAGATATGCTGTTTCAAAGAAGAAATGATGCCACATGAGAATATATTTATAGATACCAGCGCATGGCTTGCCCTTGCAGATAATGATGATGCCCATCATAAAAAAGCCGTATCCGCGTACCCTTCGCTTCTGAAATTTCATTCAGCCTTAGTTACAAGCAATCTCGTTATTGCGGAATCATATATTTTGATTTTAAAAGAATTAGGGCATAAGGCCGCTATAAGCTTTCTTGAGGGTATTAAGACAAGCCCAAGGATATTGAGAATTTATTCAAACGAGGAGATAGAGACAGATGCTGAAGATATTTTGGCTAAATATGATGACCATGATTTTAGCTATGCCGATGCTGTAAATTTTGTCATAATGAAAGAATTAAAGATTAAGAAAGCCTTCTGTTTTGATAAACATTTTCTAACCGCCGGCTTTGAAAAAATTCCCTAAGGCTTACCCCATTGCCTTCCGCATCTTTGTAATGGTTCCTTTATAGTCCTTTGTTTCAAATATGCCTGAGCCTGAGACGATTATGTCTGCGCCTGCTTTGAAGACCTCGCCAGCATTGTCAACCTTAACTCCGCCGTCAACTTCTATTTCTATCTTCAGGCCTTTAGAATCAATGAGCCTTCTCGCGTCTTTTATCTTTTGCAAAGCAGATGGAATAAACTTCTGGCCGCTGAATCCCGGGTTTACAGACATTATCAGCAAAAGGTCAATATCTTTTAATATCCCCTCATCAATGGCAGATAATGGTGTTGCAGGATTTAAGGATACACCTGCCTTTACGCCGCTTTCTTTTATCACCTGAATTGTCCTGTGCAGGTGTCTTGCTGCCTCAATATGGACTGTAATATAAGCGCTTCCTGCCTTTATGAATTGAGTTATAAAATTATCAGGATTCTCTATCATCAGATGAACGTCAAGAGGTGTTTTTGCAACACGCTTTACAGCCTCTACAACAAATGGGCCTATGGTTATGTTCGGCACAAAGTGACCGTCCATAACATCTATGTGTATCAAATCAGCCCCTGCAGCCTCTACTGCCTTAATCTCCTCTCCAAGTCTTGTAAAATCTGCTGATAAAATAGAAGGTGATATTTTTTTCATAAAAAGAACCTCTCCTCTGTCCCTGTAAATTTTAATACCTTTCCATAGTCAAAGTCCAGATATGAAAGCCTGTTTTTAATTTCCGATATGTCCTTCTGCTCCTTTAAAATATCCAGATAAATCCCTGCATTCTGAACATCACCAAGAAATTCAAAGCCTACAAGTTTGTTATCTAAAAATACAAGCCTCTTAAAAAGATTTTTTGGAATATCCTCATCTATAATCTCTTCCTCTATTTGCAGGTCATCAGATTCAAGCAATCCTGCAGAAACAAAAGAAAGGCCAAAGAACTGGATTGAATTGGATGAAACATTGCCTTTAATCTGTGTTTCTATCCCTGCCATATTAAAGCCTGCTGTCTCGCCTTCCAACACAGCGCTCGGCCATGTTGCATTGATAGTGTATTTTTTAGCAACAGGGTCAAATGCCTCTGCTGTATCGCCTGCTGCATAGATGTTATCTATGTTCGTCCGCATATGTGAATCAACAATTACACCTGTATTGATCTTAACGCCGCTCTCTTTCAGAAAGCCTGTATTTGGCTTAACGCCGATTGCCATTACAACAAAATCTGCTTCTATAGGGCTTGCGCCATCTGCCTGCACATATCTTCCATCATAAGAGATAAACCTGCTGTTTGTCTTTATCTCTATGCCCTTGTTCATCAGATGTTTTGTAAGGACAAATGCAGCGCGTTTGCTTAATATCCTTGTAAATACCTGCCTGCCAGCCTCAAGCACAGTTATATTGCAGCCGAGTCCTTTCAGGCCATAGGCAACCTTCATTCCCATTGGGCCAGCACCGACTACAACTGCCTTCTTGTATTTAATTGCAGCAGTCTTTATCTTCTCCACATCCTCAAATGAGCGCAGGGAGAATATATTTGGCCCGTTTCCTATCTGTACAGGGCTTGCGCCAGTTGCAATCAGGAGTTTATCATACAATATTTCTTGATTATTATCCAATAGGAGTTTATTTTTATCTGTCAGAACCTTTGTTGCAGTCCTTCCTTTAATAAGGTTAATATTATTATTTTTATAAAAATTCTCATCAGCAAGGATAGTCTCATCAAAACCCACTTCATTTCTCAGATAATACGGCAAAAGGCATTTGGAATAAAATGTATATGCCTCTTTTGAAATTATGGTTATCCTGCCGCTCTTATCTTGCCTTCTTATAATCTTTGCAGCGCTGACCCCTGCAATGCTGTTGCCTATGATTACATATTTCATTTGCTGTCACCTGCAAAAACATTTGCCTCTACATAATTTTCTGTTATCGGTCTCCTGTTTTCATCAACCTCTGTGAATACCAGTACCTTCTTTGGGCACACCTCAACACAGCGCGGGTTTTTCCCCCTGTCTATACACAAGTCGCATTTCTTTGCCTTTTCATTTTTCCCGTCCTGCCTTATGGCTCCATGAGGGCAGGACATAACGCACATCCAGCAGCCAACGCATTTTTCAGGGTCATGGATGGTATAGCCCTCAGCATCTTTATAAAGCGCGCCGGCAATACAGGCCTTGATGCATGCCGCATCAGTACAGTGCCTGCACCTTATCTGCACATAGCCGTATATATCTGTTTTCTGCACCTCTACATTCGGTCTTATCTTTTCCCTGCTTGCAGAAAGGGGCGTCTTTTCAGGCGAGTGGCCTACAGAGCATGCCCTCTCACAGGTCTTGCAGCCTGTGCATTTATATTTATGGGCTAATATCATTTTCATA